>JBFKPQ010000110.1:0-7589 GCA_041628225.1 Acidimicrobiia bacterium
CCGGATGAGCGACGGTTCGCACGCGGTGTACAAACCCGAGCGGGGCGAACGGCCGCTGTGGGATTTCGCACCAGGGACCTTGGCGGCCCGCGAGGTCCTCACCTACGAGGTCAGTCGGGCGATGGGCATGGAGATCGTTCCGCCGACCGTCATGGTGGACGGCCCGCTCGGCCCCGGATCGCTACAGACGCTCGTCGACGAGGACACCGACGCCGACCCCCGACTCCTCCTCGAAGGACCGGACCAACGGCTGTGGCCCTTTGCGGTGCTCGACATCGTCACGAACAACGCCGACCGGAAGCTGGGTCATCTTCTCATCGAGCGAGACACCGGACGGGTGTGGGGCATCGACCACGGTCTCACCTTTCACCGCGACGACAAGCTCCGCACGATGTTGTGGGGCTTCGCCGGATGCCCGCTGCCGCCCGAGTGTCTCGAGGCCGTGGAGATGCTCGCCGCCGATCTGGAACGCGACCTCGCCGGGCGGGTCGCCGACCTGCTGTCCGGTGCCGAGTCGGCCGCTCTCGCCGCGCGCGTGGCAGCGCTGCGACGCCGTCCTGTGCATCCGGAGCCGCCCGTCGACCGGCCGGCGGTGCCGTGGCCCATGTGGTGAGTCAGCGCGTCAGGTAGTCCCGCACGATCATGTCGCCGAGGTCGGCCGATCGGACCGAGAACACGCGGCCATGAGCGATCTTGGCGAGTCGGTCGATGAAGCCCGCCAGGCCGGGGTCCTGTTCCAGCATGAAGATGTTCATCGTGACGCCGGATCGGGCCAGCCGGAGGGCCTCGCGCAGGGTCCGGTCGATCGTCTCTCGTGCCGGCGGCCATTGGAAGAAGACCTGATCGCCTTCGAGGTGGGCGGTCGGTTCGCCGTCCGTGACGAGCAGCACCTGCTTCGAACTGTCGCGATGCCGCGACAGGATGCGGCCGGCCAGGTTGAAGGCGTGCTCCATGTTCGTGCCGTAGACCGGCTCCCAATCGACCACGGCCAGATCGGCCGGCGCCATCGGCCGGGCGTAGTCCGAGAAAGCCACGATCTCGAGCGTGTCCTCAGGGAAGGTGGTGCTGATGAGCGTATGGAGCGCCAGCGCCATACGTTTGGCCCCCACCCAGTGGCCCCGCAACGGCATCGAACGGCTCATGTCCAGCAGCAGCACGGTGGCGACCGCCGTGCGGGTCTCGTGCTCGAGGATCTCGAAATCGTCCGGGTGGAGGGCGACGTCCCCCGGACCTTGCCGCATGACCGCGTTCTGGACGGTCCGGCGCAGGTCGAGCCGGAACGCGTCTCCGAATTGCCACGGGCGGGACGTACCGGTTGGCTCACCGGCGCCGCCGGCCACGGGGACCTCGTGCGAGCCGGTTTCGGCAACCCGCAGGTGTTGGAACACCTTTTGCAGGGCCTGTTCCCCCATCTTGCGAACACCGCGCGGCGTGAGCTCCAGGCGTCCTTGGCTTCTGACCAGTACGCCCGCTTCCTCGAGCGTCCGCTCGATGGAGCGCAGCCGGTCGAGGTCCTGACGGGCGTCCATCCCGAGCAACCGCTCGAGTTCATCGGCGTCGATGTCTTCGAGGCTCGCTCCGGGGTAATCCTGTTGCAGGGCTCGCTCGAGGTTCTCGACCGCCGACAGGTCCTCGATGATGTTGAGGGCGTCCGCCAGACCGGCCGCGTCGCCGGGTGCCTCGGCGGGTCGGTCCCACGCGAGGCCCGGGGCCAGCGTCCGCAACGAACGGCCCAACTGATCGAGCTGAAACTGCAGGTCGAGGTCATCGAGCATGGACGTCATGAGGTCGCGGAGTTCCTCCTGCTGCTCCGGCGACAGCGACGCCATGAAGCGTGAGAAGGCGGCGGCACGTGCCGCGAGAGCTTCGAGCAGTTCGTCGAGGGTCGCCGGTTGCTCGGGGAACAGCGAGCCGTGCTTGCGCATGAACTCGTCGAACTCTTCCGCGGACGGGCCTGTGCCGGCCTGACGCTGGTCGAGCATGCGGTTGAGGTCGGCCAGCATGTCCTTCAGCTGTTCCACCGCCGCGGGAGAAGGGTCCCGCATCGCATCGGCAAGCTGCCGAAACGAAGCCTCCATCACCTGATTGCGTAGGTCCTCGAGAAGCTCCGCGAACGCCTCCGCCGCCGAACTCGATGCGAAGTCGTACGACCGGAGCTCCTGGATCGCCTGCGCCGGCGAGTCGGGCAGGGCGTCGAGCACGATCTCCTGGAACCGGGCCTCAGGTCGATCGTCAGCCGAGAGCTCGAGACGTTCGTCGGAGACGACGTCCTCGAGGCGACGGCGCACCTCGGCGAGCGGATCGGGCAGCCGGCCGCGCGCCGCCTGCTCTTCCCGTATCTGGCGGATCCGGTCGGCCAGCTCGTCGAGTCCCGAAAAGCGGCCGGGCATCCCCTCGCGCAGCATGCGCCGGAGCGAAGCGTCGGTCCCCCACCCGTCGAGCAGGTCCTCGGACAGCTGCTCGACGATCTCGTCGGTGGGCAGCTCGGCTCGCAACGGGTCCTGCGAACCATCCCATCGCGCGTACCGGATGTCGCTCATCAGAACCGGCCGTACGAGATCCCCGCCGGCGTCAGGTGCTTGTTGAGCCGGCGGGACAGGTGGAGACCCTCGAGCACGAACTCGACCGCCGACGCCGCGTGGGCGGGCGATTCGGCCGTCACCGACAGACGTTGCAGCAAAGGGGTCAGATCGGGGAGATCCCCGAACTGAGCGAGCACCTCGGCAGAGGGCGTCGTGTCCCCGGTCGTCACCTCGAGCCCTTCGTCGAACCGATCGAGGAGGAGGTCGACGTCGAATCCGATCATCCGGTCGCGGTACACCTCGAGCACGGCTGCGGCCAGCAGCCGCATGAGCACGTCGTGTTCTCGGCCCTCATCGAAGATCTCGAACTCGATCCGACCCATCGACGACTGCACGACCGACGGTAGGTCGGCCACCCTCGGCACCGCCTCTGGTTCACCCGTCCGGAGGGCGCGCCGAACCGCCGAGGCAACCAGGGTCTCGAGGTTGGCGATCGAGAACCGGACACTCACGCCCGAACGCTGATTGATGTGGTTGCTGGCGCGCACCTGCTTCGTGAACTCGGCGAGGACCTCGTCGAGGAAGGCCGGCACAGATACGGCGACACCGGACGGGGGCGCTCCGGCCTCCTGGTGCATGATGTCGACCTCGTCGGCGATGGTGCGGGGATAGTGCGTCCGCACCTCGGAACCGAATCGGTCCTTGAGCGGCGTGATGATGCGGCCTCGGTTGGTGTAGTCCTCGGGGTTGGCCGAGGCGATCAGCAGCACGTCGAGAGGGAGGCGCACGGTATAGCCACGGATCTGGATGTCGCGCTCTTCGAGGACGTTGAGCAGCGAGACCTGGATGCGGGTAGGGAGATCGGGGAGTTCGTTGATCGAGAAGATCCCACGATGGGCGCGCGGTACGAGCCCGTAGTGCATGGTCAGCGCGTCAGACAGGTACCGTCCCTCGGCGACCTTGATGGGGTCGATGTCGCCGATGAGGTCGGCGACGGCCGTATCGGGTGTCGCCAGCTTCTCTCCGTACCGGTCGGCGCGGTCCAGCCAGGCGATCGGAAGGTCGTCGCCTTCGCGCGCGACGCGTTCTTGGCACGAGGCGCAGATCGGGGCGAGGGGCGAGTCGTTCACCTCACAGCCGGCAACCACGGGAATCTGCGGGTCCAGCAGATCCACGAGACGGCGAATGAGTCGCGTCTTGGCCTGACCGCGCTCACCGAGAAAGATGATGTCGTGGGAGGCGAGGATCGCCCGCTCCAATGCTGGGATGACCGTGTCGTCGAATCCGATGATCCCCGGAAACAGCTCGTCGCCCTCCCGCAACCGGACGATCAGATTCTCGCGTAGCTCGTCCTTGACCGAGCGACCCACCCATCCCGAGGTCCGGAGGGCGCCCAACGTGTTGATCGACTCCATCCCGATCACCCTATCGAACCCGACGCAGTAACCGACGGGCCGGTCGCTAGGGTCGCCCCATGACGAAGTTCGCCTACTTCTGTGGCCACGAGCAGTGGCAGCCGGAAACACTCGTTCACCACGCCCAACTGGCCGAAGCAGCCGGATTCGACATGGTCGTCGTCTCCGAGCATTTCCATCCGTGGGTCGACGACGCCGGGGCTTCGGGCTTCGCGTTCGCCACGATCGGGGCGATGGCCCAGGCCACCGAACGCATCCACTTCGCCACAGGTGTCACGACCCCGCTCTTCCGGTACCACCCGGGTGTCGTGGCGCAGGCAGCCGCGACGCTCGACCGGCTGTCCGGAGGCCGGTTCCACCTCGGAGTCGGCACCGGCGAAAACATCAACGAGGGCCCACTCGGTTACACGTTCCCGAAGTACGCCGAACGGGCCGCCCGCATGCGGGAGGCGCTGACGATCATGCGGCGGCTGCTCGACGGCGAGAAACTCACCTTCCATGGCGCCTACTACCAGACCGACCGGGCCAAGCTCTACAGCCCGCCGATCGGCGACCTGCCGATCTGGATGGCGGCTGGAGGGCCCAAGTCGGCCGCTCTGGCAGCCGAGCACGCCGAAGGGATCATCACCTCGGTGAAGGTCGTCGACGAGACGATGGAGCGAGTCGTCCACCCCGCCCGGCTCGCCGCCCAGGCGGCGGGACGGCCGGCTCCCCGGATCCTGGCGACCCGCTGGGCGATCCACGCCGCCGACGAGGACGAGGCCTGGGAAGCCCTGACGGCATGGCGTGGACTCCGAGCACCCGGCCGGCTCGAGGCGGTGGACCCGGCCGATCTCCGGGAGCGAGCCGATGCGCTCGACCGCAGCGAGGTCTTGGGGCGGTATTCGCTGGTGGCGGACACGGCGGAGATCATCGATACCTACCGGCCGCTCGTGACCGAGCTGGGCGCCGACGTCGTCACGATCCAGATGGCCTCCCTCGACCAGGAGGCGCTCATCGCCCAGCTGGGCGCGGATGTGCTCCCCGTGCTGCGTCAGGTCGACTAGGGCAACGGCAGCTCGGCCAGCAGACCCGACAGCTCGGCGAGCACCGCCACCCCTGCTTCGTCGTTGGGATCCTGCTGGATGCCGAGTGCTTCCCACGACGTCCGGTTTGCCGCGACTCGCGCGCGCACCTTGGGCACGTCGGCATCGGCGACGCCCCGCATCCACAGACGCACCGGGCTCACGAAAGCTCCACCAAACGTCGCGATCGGGTCGACCACCCATGTGTCGTCGGTCTGCCGCAAGACCCACTGTCCGGACGCCACCGATCCGCGAAACCGCAGATCGACGCGGGCAAACCGCGTCCCCGCCACGTCGAACTGGCCGGCCGACGTGACGAGCAGATCAACCGGCCCACTCCCCTCGAGCCCCGGGATGGCACCTGCGAACGACGACCAGAAGTTGGTGCGCACCGGCTCGGTCAAACCGTCGTCGTGGAGCGCCAGATAACTGGTGGCATCGGCGTCTTCGATACCGGCGAGCAACGCGACCTGCGTCTCGTCCACGTACGGCGCGGTTGCTCCATAATCCGCCGTCTGGAGGGCGGCCAGGAACGCCTCGAGGATCTCCTCCGGGCCGGATGCCTCCGGCACCGGCCGCGTCGTGACGGTGGTCGTTGCGGGTGTGCTCGAACAGGCCGAGAGCACCACACACGCCACCGCGATGAGTCGCTTCATCGAAGGCGACCCGTCGCCCAGAACTGGTGATGCCGATCGGAGAGGCCGAATCGCCTCCACAAGACGGCCAGGTAGGCGATCCCGGCGGCTTCTTGTGCGGCCACCAGCGGCCAGTTCAGCCATGGCTCGAGGATGGGGCCCGGCGCGAACGCCCAGCCGAGGAACGGCCACAAGAAGGTCTGGCCCGCCGTCCACATACCGTCGAGGACGAGGTGGATCATCGCTCCGATCGCCACGGCCATCCAGGCACGCCGCCGCCTCCCCCGGCGCGTCACGAGAAGGGCGGCGACCATGACAGCCGACGAGAACACGAGGGAGTGACCCAGCAGTCGGTCAGAACCCAGCTGCGGCGCGAGCAACGCCAGCGGCTTGTCGATCAGATTCGGCAGGAGGGCGCCGAACGCCAGCAGTCGCACGTCGACTTTGGGGTCGCGGAACACGTAGCGGAACACGGCGACCACACCGGCGACGTGATAGAAGAACACGTCACGGAACGAGGATGCGCCGGCAGTGCAGGCAGCGAGGCGGATCATCGCGGGTGACCTCGAGCTGCTCGGCCGCCGACAAGGTGAGGTGGCACCCGCCGCACACCCCATCGGCCAGCCGGCCCACGGCGACGCCCTCCTTCGTCACTCGGAGCTTCTCGTACAGATCGAGCAGGTCGGGCTCGATGAGCGGCACGATGGCCTCCTTCCGGGACTCCTTGCGAGCGATCTCGGCATCGATCGTCTTCCACGCCGATCCGACGACCGTCTCGAGTTCTCCCTCGTTGGCGGCTGCGGCCTCCAACTCGCCGCGGGCACCCGCCACCTCCGCCTCCAGACGTTCCCGCTCGTCGAGCAATTCGAGCACCTCGTCTTCCATGCCGGACTTGCGCCGCCGCAGCGACTCGACCTCCAGTTTGAGATTGGAGGCGTCACGCGCCGAGAGTCCGCCGGCAAACAGCCGAAGCTCTTGCTGTTCCACCTTCTGTTCGACGAGACCGAGCTCGCCTTCGGTCTTGTCGAGCGCCAGCCGGGTGGTCGTGAACTCGGACTCGAGATCGGCCAAGCGCTGCTCCAGACGGCGCTTCTCCTGGTTGGCGCGCCGGTAGGCCTGCAGCTCCGGGAGGTTCTGACGGTCGTGCAGCAACCGGTCGATCTGGCTGTCGACCTGTTGAAGGTCGAGGAGGTCGGCGAGACTATTGAATTCCTGCATGCTCAGCTACGCCTCCATGGGTCGGATGGATACTCGGTGAGGTCGACCACGTTCGTGCCGGGGGTAGCAGCCCGGAGATCGTCGACGAAGCGGCTCAATCCCGGACGTTCGGTCGGAATGTGCCCGGCGTCGACGACCGCCATGCCACGGTCGAGGGCTTCGACCGCCCGATGATGGGAGACGTCGGCCGTGACGAGCACGTCGGCGCCGCCGGCCGATGCCGGCGCGATGAGATCGGAACCCGAACCCGGGGCAACGGCCACCCGGGTCACCGTCCGGTCGCCGTCGCCGGCCACGCGCCCTCCCGTCGACCCCAGCCGAGAAAACACCGACTCGGCGAACGTCGCCAGCGGCATGGCTGCGACGATGCCCAGCCGGCCGAGCATGCCGCTCGACGACGTGACCGGAAACAGGTCGTAGGCGGGTTCGTCGTAGGGATGGGTTCTCCACAGGGCGGCGATCACCGCATCCGTGCGACTCTGGGGGCACAGCATCTCGAGACGGAGCTCGGCGGCGCTCCCCGCCGCGCCGGCCTCACCGACGAGCGGATCGCTTCGATCACCGGCCAACCACCGGCCCGTACCCTCCGACTCAAAGCTGCACGCTCGGTATGCGCCGATCTGCCCCGCCCCCGCCTGGGCGAGCGCGGCCCGGACGTCTTCGGCGTGTTCTGCCGGGACGAAGGTCACGACTTTGACGGCATCGCCAGCTGGAAGCGGCCCGAACGGAGCCGGA
>JBFKPQ010000111.1:0-7545 GCA_041628225.1 Acidimicrobiia bacterium
AGAAGGCCGGTGCCGCCACGGTCATCGTCCCACCCACCGGGTCATGGGCCGAGGCATGGCTGGCCGCCACCACGAGATCATGGTCTACCGTTACAGCCGGCTGATCGGGATCGCGGCCGTCGCGTTCGCGCTCCTGCGGCTGGGCCGCCTACTCCGACCCGTCGAGTCGGGTCCGCCCTGGCAGATGGTGCTGCTCGCCGCGTTTGCGCTCGGCGCAGTGGTCACCTGGCTCATCGTGACCTACCGCTACGGGACACTGACCACCCTCGCGGCCAATGTCATCGGTTTTCTCCTCGCTACGATCCGAATCGCCGCGCCGGGGACGGCCCGCTTCGGCATCGTGCCGACCTCAGAGACCGGCGCCGTCCTCAGCGAGGAGCTGGCATTCGCCGTCGAGTTGATCAGGTTCGGCAGTGCGCCCGTGCTCCCGGTCCGCGGCCTGGTGCTCGTCATCGCCGCGGTGTTCTGGGCCCTCGGGGCACTCCTGGTGTGGGGTCTCGCCACCCAGAAGCCCGGCGTGGCGCTCCTCCCGGTATTGCTGTTTCACCTCCAGCTGGCGACCATCGATCGGATCCCCACGCCCACGTCGTGGCTGGTGTTCTTCCTCCTCCTCGTCGCCGGTGCACTGGCGGCGATGGTGATCGACGAACGGCGCTCGGGCGCCGGGCGGCTGCGAACGGGCAGTGGGAGCTTCAAAGGTCGGACGGCGCTCGGCGCCCCTGGCATCTTCATCGTCGGTCTCGTGACCGGCTCACTCTTCGTCGGCGCGGTGCTCGGCGACTTCGTGCCCCCATCCGGCGTGCTCGAGTGGCGATCCCGGTCGGGGCTCGGTGGCGGCATCTACGGAGGCGTCTCGTACAACCTGTTCGTCTCCACCGTGCAGAGCGACCTGCTGGCACTCGGCGACGAACCGGTCTTCGTGGCTGCCGTACCCGAGAACGTCGACAGCTCGCAGCTGTACTGGAAACTCGTGACCCTCGAGACATACGACGGCACCAACTGGTACCCAGGGAACCTGCCGTTCACGCGGCCGGCCGGAACGGAGGGTTGGGAACGACCGGACTTCACCTACCGAGGCGAGACTCAGACCATCGACCAGGTCATCCAGATCCGATCGCTGCGCATGAACTACCTGCCGGCGCTCTACTCCCCCACTGCGCTGGCTTCGGAGAACACGATTCTCTCCGAGAGCTTCTCGGTGCGCCAAGACGGCTCCCTTCGCTTCGACGCCCGAACGTTCGAGGGCCTCACGTATACCGTGCAGTCCGAGGTCCCCGCCGACACGCCCGCGATGCTCGCCTCGACGAACGGCGTGTTCTCGCGGATGTTCCGCAACGCCGCATCGGCCGGCGCCTTCGCCGGTACTGCCATTCGCAAGTCCGCCGAGCCTCGCCCGGCCGGTATCGACGCGCTCACCGAGCTTCCGGGCGGCCTCGACGGACGGATCGCCACGCTGGCGCAGGAGTTGGTCGTCAACGCCGAGACGCCGTACGAACAGGCCCTGCTCATCGAGGCGTTCTACCGCGATCGCGACGTGTTCGCCTATTCCGTCGACATCGACGGCGGCCACACGGCGACGAACCTCTCGGACTGGTTGTTCGATCCGGAGAGTCCCAACTACCGGACTGGCTACTGCGAACAGTTCGCCACCGGCATGGCGGTCATGACCCGGTCGCTCGGCTTGCCAACGCGGGTCGTGCTCGGCTTCACTCCCGGCGAGACGAACGAGGACGGCCTGGTCATCGTGCGCCAGCGCAACGCCCATGCCTGGGTCGAGGTCTGGCTCGACGCACACGGGTGGGTTCGGTTCGATCCCACGCCGCGCAGCGACGGCATCAACCCATCGGCGTCCGGTGAGCTGGCGTTCGACCCGGGCGACTTCGCGCTCCCTCCCGATGTTTCCGTCGAGGATGCGTTCGCCGACGGGTTCACACCCGACGGTCGCGATCCACGCCTCGAACTGCTCGACCGCATCAATGACGCGCCGTTCGAGGGGTCGCTCGAGCCGCTCCCGGCCGCACCGGGCGACCAGCCGTTGACCGTGCCGTCGTATCTCTGGCTGCTCGTGGCGGTCGCCTCGGCGGCCGTCGCGCTGCCCGTCTACAAGCTGGTCCGGCGGCGTCGACGGCTGCGCCGCCTCCGTGACGGAGAGATCGCGGCCGCCTGGGAGGAGATCGTCGACCGTCTCGCCGACCTCCGGTCACCCATCGAAGCCGACGAGACCCCGCTCGAGGCCGCCCGCCGGTCGGGCGTGCCGCTCGAACCGCTGGCGGCCAGCTACGCGCGGGCGATCTATGGACCGGAGGGTCCGCTGCCAACGGCTGTGCTGGAGCGAGGGACGACGGGGTTCACGGCGACCGAGGAGGCTCTCAAGGAACGGTATCCGCGCAGCCGGCGGGCGGCGGCGTGGTGGTCGGTGCGATCGTTGCGGTTCCGCCGGCGAAGCTGAGTTCTGCCGACGTGGCTCCGTCCTCAGCCGTTGACGACGTCGTCTTCGACCCGCCGGATGACATCGAGGAACTGTTCACGGTCCAGTTCGAAGCGGGTGACGTCGTCTTCGACCTCGCGGGTGATCTCGTCGATCGCCACGAAGAAGGCGAGCTGGCCCTCCCGCAGTGCGTCGAGCAGCTGGTCGTCGTTCTCGGCGACCCGGAAGATCGATACCCCATCGGTGACGAGCCGCACCTCGGACAGATGGTTGTCCATGTCGGCGTTGCGGCGGAGGTAGTCCCAGGCGCGGCGGACCCGCTGCACGGACATGCCGTTGTCGAGCAGGCTGCGCACCACCCGCAGCGCCACGAGGTCACGGAAGGAGTAGAGCCGTCGGACGCCTGGGCGACCGCCGGTTCCTTGCACCGAAGGCCTGACGAGGTTGACCCGATCCCAATAGCGGAGCTGATGTTGTGAACAGCCGGTCAGCTTCGACGCCTGCAGCGCCGTGAACCCTTCCTGCAAGACCTCTCCCAAAACCCTCGCGGCGACCGAAGCGAACAGCGATCACCGAAACTTCTTCCCTCCAGAACCGGAAACGAGTCCGGCACGGGCTGGGTGCGTCACCCTAGCCGATCGAACAGTCACTCCTGCTCGAAAGGCCCCATCTTCCGGAAACGAACGCCCAAAACGTTCCCGAGCCCCCTGCCCGACCCATCGGTTCGGTTCGAACGCGCCCGCAGATGCTGGACGAGCGTCGACGCCGAGACGACGAGAAGGATGAATCCGGCCACCGCGATCCACGTGTTGATCGTGAACGTCCACAGGAGGATCGCCAGCCCGACGACCGCGCCCAACGCGGCCAGCCTCGACCGACTCGGAGAGTACACCCGGCGCGAGATGTTGCGGACGGCGTCTGCGAGGTCGGGATCTTCCTCGTAGAAGCGCCGCTCGATCTCGGCGAGGATGCGCTGCTCTCTGTCGTCAAGGCCCATCGCGTGTCTCCCTGGCGGTTGTCGTCGGGAACGGCCGTTGTGGGGTCATTATACGGTCACTCGTCGGTTCCGGAACGGTGACGTCTCGCTTTTTCGGAACGGGCCACCGACGCAGGCGCCACCGCACCGGTTCCGAACCGGTCGCGCACCTCGTCGACGGCGTCGGCGAGGTCGTCCCACTTCGCCGGACGATCGGTGGCCAACTGGCGCGGTGCCTCGGACGCCGTGACCAGCGCCGACGCTCCCACGCCGACGAGCCGCACGGGCCGGCCGGCGACCGCGGCGCGATCGAGCAGACCGTCGGCGGCGCGACGGAGGTCATGTGACACGTCGGTGGCGCTGGCGAGCGTCACGGAACGGGTGATGGTCGTGAAGTCGGCGAACCGGACTTTTAGCGTCACCGTCCGGCCGGCCAGTCCGGCCCGCCGAAGCCGTCCCGACAACTGGTCGGCGAGGCGGACGACCTCGACATGGATGCGATCGGCATCGACCAGATCCTGGTCGTACGTGACCTCGACCGACACGGATTTCGCCTCGGACTCGGTCAAGACCGGGCGATCGTCCTCGCCCGCCGCCAGACGGTGCAGCGCGGCGGCCTGCGCCGCTCCGAGCGCCCTTCGGAGGGTCGATTCGGGCACGGACGCCAGATCACCAACGGAGACCACGCCCAGTCGATCGAGCGCCGCTCGCGTCGCCTCACCCACACCCCACAGCGCTCCGACGGGGAGGCCGTGGAGGAAGTCGATTTGCTCGGCGATGGGGATGTGCCGCTGTCCGTCGGGTTTGGCTTGTTCCGAGGCGAGTTTGGCCAACAGCTTGTTGGAGGCGATCCCTGCCGAGGCCGGCAGGCCCAGATCATCGCGCAGTTGCCTGCGCAACGCCGTGGCCAGGTCGACGGCCGAACGGTGGTGCCGGTGGAGCCCGGCGACATCGAGGAACGCCTCATCGACGGAGAGACCCTCGACGAGCGGGGTGAACGAGCGAAACACGTCGAACACTGCCGCCGACACTTCGCGGTAACGGTGATGGCGGGGCGGCACGACGATCGCGTCGGGGCACATCCTCAGGGCCTGCGACATGGGCATCGCCGACCGGGCACCTGCGGCCCGTGCTTCGTACGACGCAGATGCGACCACGCCACGCGGTCCGCCACCTCCCACCAACACGGGCCGGCCGACCAGCGTGGGGTCGTCGAGGCGTTCGCACTCGACGAAGAACGCGTCCATGTCGACGTGGATGATCGATTCGGCGAACCCGGACACACCTCGACGATACCTCGGGGCTCACAACGCCAGGCCGGATCGACCCGCCGCCCTACACTCCGGCCGCATGGCCGCCCTCGTTCATCTCGTTCGCCATGGCGAAGTGCACAACCCGAAACACATCGTGTACGGCCGCCTCCCCCACTACGGCCTGTCCGAAAGGGGTCTCGAGCAGGCTCGCGACGCCGCTCGCTACCTGTCGGCCCGCCCGATCGTGGCCGTCTGGTCGTCGCCCCTCCAGCGAGCGCTGGAGACCGCCGCAGAGATCGCGGCCCGACATACCCTCCCGATTCGGGTCGAGGAGGAGCTGACCGAGTGGCGGATGGCCGACGACTGGCAGGGGTACGTCTGGGAGGAACTACCTGAAAAACGGCCCGGTGAGCTCGAGGCGTACCTCGCCCACCCCTGGGACCTCCCTTTCGCGGCCGAACCACTCCACGAACTGGCGGTCCGGATGACGACGGCCATCCGCTCGCTGCACGAGCGGCATCCCGAAGGCGACATCGTCGTCGTCAGCCATCAGGATCCGATCCAGGCCGCCCGGCTCCGACTCACGGGGCGCGATCCGCACACCCAGCACGACGACAAGCCCCAGCACGCCACGGTGTACTCGCTACAGCCGGCGACCGGCTGGGAAGAGGTGGCCGCCTACACGCCACCCGACCAGGAGAGCTTCCCTCCCGGCTCGTGACGTACCGGTAGGTTACGACCGGTGACCGTCTGCATCATCGGAGCTGGATCCAGTGGCATCGCCACCGCCAAGGCGTTCGCCGACCGTGGCATCGACTTCGACTGGTTCGAGATGGCGTCCGACATCGGCGGCAACTGGCGGTACGACAACGACAACGGCCGATCGGCCGCCTACGACTCGTTGCACATCGACACCTCCAAAGGCCGGATGGCGTTCTCCGACCTGCCGATGCCCGACCACTATCCCGACTATCCCCACCACAGTCAGGTCTTCGAATACTTCACCGACTACGTCGACCGGTTCGCCCTCCGGAGCCGTGTCACCTTCGACACGGAAGTGACGTCGGTCGAAGCGATGTCCGACGAACGCTGGCGAGTGACCACGCGGCGCGATGGTCACGACTCCACGGACGAGTACGACGCCGTGGTCGTGGCGAACGGCCATCACCGGAACCCGCGCCTGCCGCAGTTCCCCGGCACGTTCACCGGCGAGACGTTCCACTCACAGGAATACCGATCACCCGAACGCCTGCGCGGCAAACGTGTGGTCGTGCTCGGCATCGGCAACTCGGGCACCGACATCGCCTGCGACCTCGTAGGGGTGGCGGCCGACGTGGTGCTGGCGTCGCGCCGCGGCGCCCACATCATCCCGAGGTACCTCTTCGGGCGACCGGCCGACACGTTCACGTCCGAACGCGGCTCGAAGCTGCCACTGCGGGTGTCCCGTGCCATCTACCGCGTGCTCCTCTGGCTGGCGCGCGGTCGCCAGAGCGGTAGCGGCATCGCGGTTCCCGACCATCCGCTCCTGGGCGAACACCCCACCTTGTCGGAGGATCTGCTCTCCCATGCGCGGCGCGGTGCCATCGTCGGAAAGCCCAACATCGAGCGATTCTCGGAGTCGGCCGTGTACTTCGTCGACGGGACGTCGGTCGACGCCGACGCCGTCGTGTTCGCCACGGGGTACCAGATCACCTTCCCGTTCCTCGATCGGTCGATCATCGATCCGAGCGGCAACCAGGTAGAGCTCTATCGGTCGGTCGTGCCGGTCGATCACCCCGGCCTGTACTTCGTCGGCCTGATCCAACCCCTCGGAGCGATCATGCCGCTGGCCGAGCTCCAGGCGAAATGGATCGCCAACCTGCTCGAAGGGGGACCACGGCCGAACCGAGACGCCATGCTGGCCGAGATCGAGACCACACGCCGGAAACTGGCGGGGCGCTACGTGCCATCGCCGCGGCACACGATCCAAGTCGACTTCTTTCCGTACAAGCGCATCCTCGAAGCCGAGATCGAGGCTTCGGCAGTCTCATCCTGAGGGCGACTCCGTCTCCTCGGCTTTCAGCCACCGCTCGAGCAGCTGCTGGTCCGTCTCGAACGCCAGGGGCGGCAGGTCGTCGAGGCCGAAGAACCCGACGTCGTCCGCGTCGTCGCCCGCCTGCAGCACTCCGCCGGTCACCGTCCCGGCGAACCAGATGCCCACCGTCAGCTTGGCGGGATCATGGAAGTTCGAAGCGACATGGAGTACCTCGCCCACGTCGGCCACGAGTCCCGTCTCTTCTTCGAGCTCGCGGGCGGCCGCCGCCCGGACGTCCTCCCCATAGTCGACGAATCCGGCCGGGATGGACCAGCGCCCGGCTCGCGTCGCGCCGGGCGCCCGCCGGACGAGCAACAGCCGTCCGGCTTCATCGAAGATGACGACCGCCGCACCCACCCCCGGATTCCTGAAATGCACGAACGCGCACTCGGGACACGCGGGGCGAACCCGCCCGCCGACGCTTCGGTCGGTGAGTTCGGCTCCGCACCATGGACAGAAGCGGTAGCTCTCGGGCCAATGATCGTGCGCCATCTGGCCAATATACGCACGGCGGAAGACCCGGTCGAAGCAACCATAATGAGGGTATGCGGAACCCCCCGGTCGCCATCGCGTCGCTGCAACTGGTAGCCGCCCTGACCTGGTCGACGGCACTCGTGATGTGGAACGGTGGAGCGCCCGGCACGGTCCTGGCGCTCGACCTACTGCTCTTGGCCATCGTCGCCGTGGTCGGCCTCGTGCTCACGCATGGGCGGTGGGCCCGCAACCTGGCCGGCTCGCTCATCGGCTACGAAGCGCTCCTCGCCGTGACCGGCACCATCGAACCGATCTGGTGGATCGGAGTCGTCGCGTCGGC
>JBFKPQ010000112.1:0-7485 GCA_041628225.1 Acidimicrobiia bacterium
CGGGGGAGACGACTTCCCGTCGGTCGCCGAGTACGTATCCCGGTTCGGTCTCACCCGTGAGCGCGCCGAGCGGATGCTCCCCGACGCCATGGTCATGCACCCCGGGCCGATGAACCGAGGAGTCGAGATCTCCCCGTCCGTTGCGGACGGCCCCCGATCCCTCGTCATCCCGCAGGTCACCAACGGAATCGCCGTCCGCATGGCGGTGCTGTTCGACTTGCTCGCCGGGTCAGAGGGAGGTGCGACATGAGCCTGATCCTGACCGGCGGGTCGGTGGTCGGACCCGACGGACTGCAAGCGGCCGACGTGCGCATCGAAGACGGCCACATCACGCACATCGGCACGGATCTGCCCGACGCCGACCGCACCGTTGACGTGTCCGGCGCCTGGATCGGCCCTGGCTTCGTCGACGTGCACGTGCACCTGCGCGAGCCTGGCCAGGAGTGGAAAGAGGACATCGCCTCGGGAGCCGCCGCCGCTGCCGCGGGAGGCTTCACGCACGTCGTGGCCATGCCGAACACCGACCCCGCCATCGACAGTGGCCACCTGGCCCGCTATGTGACCGACCGTGGGCGCGACGTGGGCCTCGTCGACGTCATCCCGGCCGGAACCATCACCCTGGGTCGCGCCGGCCAGAAACTGGCCCATCTCGACGACCTGTGGTCGGCCGGGGTGCGTCTGTTTACCGACGACGGCGACGCGGTGGCCGACGCCGGCGTCCTGCGCCGCGCCATGGAGTACCTCGCCGAGATCGGCGGAGTGCTCGCCCAACACGCCGAAGATCCCGGTCTGGCGCGAGGCGGGCACATGCACGAGGGGTCGGTGTCGTCCGTGCTCGGCATGGCCGGCCTCCCCGCCCTCGCCGAAGAGATCATCGTCGCCCGCGATCTGGAACTGGTGCGACTCACCGGCTGCCGCTATCACGTCCAGCACGTCTCGACCGCGGGAACCGTCGCCCTCGTGCGGCGCGCCAAGGCCGAGGGGCTTCCCGTGACGGCCGAAGTCGCGCCGCACCACCTCGCCTTCGACCACTCGTTGGTCGAGTCGATGAACCCGGTCGCCAAGATGTACCCGCCGCTCCGGACGGCCGCCGACGTCGAAGCGCTCCAAGCCGCGCTCGCCGACGGCACGATCGACTGTGTCGCCACCGATCACGCTCCGCATTCGGATCACGAGAAGGACGTTCCGTTCGAGGAAGCTCCCCGGGGCGTCACCGGCCTGGAGACCGCGGCCGCCGCGGTGCATTCCGAACTCGGCCTCGAGCCGGCGACCTTCTTCGACCGGATGGCCATCGCCCCGGCTCGCCTCATCGGCCTCGAGCACGGCTGGCCCGAGGTGGGCGGCCGGGCCGACCTGGTGGTGTTTCACCCCAATGTCGAGTGGACACCCGACGTGTTCCGTTCGAAGTCGTCCAACTCCCCGTGGACCGGACGGAAGCTGCGAGGGAGGCCGATGCTGACGATGTACGGTGGACGAGTCACACACGAGGTGGGGGAATGAGGGGTACGGAGGCACTAGCGGTCACCGCCGACGGAGCGGTGTTCCGGGGCCGATCGGTGGGGGCCGAAGGCATCGCCGTCGGCGAAGTGGTCTTCAACACCGCCATGGCGGGCTATCAGGAGATCTTCTCGGATCCGTCGTACGCCGGCCAGGTCGTCGTCATGACGGCGTCGCACATCGGCAACTATGGCGTCGCGACGGGCGACGACCAGGCCGACAAGCCCTGGGCCAAGGGCGTGATCGTCCGCTCCCTGTCGCGCCGGGAGTCCAACTGGCGCTCGGAGGGCACGCTCGCCGACTATCTGCGCGCCCACGGTCTGGTGGCGCTGTCGGACGTCGACACGCGGCGGCTCACCCGACACATCCGCGACCACGGCGCCCAGCCCATCGCCATGGGTTCCGGTGTCGACGAGGCCGAACTCCGCGATGCCGCCGCAACGGCCCCCCACATGACCGGACTCGATCTGGCCACGGCGGTCTCGACACCCGAACCGTACGTCGTCGACGCCACGGGCGAACGGCGCGGAACGGTGGTGGCTCTCGACCTCGGCATGAAGCGCGACATCGCTCGCAACCTCGCCGCGCAGGGATACACGGTCCACGTCGTCCCCGCATCGACCGCGGCCGCCGACATCCTCCTCCGCCGCCCCGACGGGGTGTTCCTGTCCAACGGACCCGGCGACCCGGAACCCCTGCACCAGCCAATCGAGACCATTCGCGGGCTCCTCGGACAGGTGCCGATCTTCGGCATCTGCCTGGGACACCAGGTGCTGGGCCTGGCGCTGGGAGCCACCACCTACAAACTCCCATTCGGCCACCATGGGGGCAACCATCCGGTGCTCCGACTCGCCGACGGCCGCGTGGAGATCACGAGCCAAAACCACGGGTTCGCCGTCGATCCCTGGGCGCTGGCCGACGGTTCGGCACCCGACGTACCGACCGACGGCCTGCCGGGGCCGGACCTGCTGCCGGCGACCATGACGTCGGAGTTCGGAGCGGTCACGCCTTCACATCAGAACCTCAACGACGGCACCCTCGAGGGCCTCCGATGCCTGGACATCCCGGCCTTCAGTGTGCAGTACCACCCGGAGGCGGCTCCGGGACCCCGCGACGCCCTCGGCCTGTTCGACGACTTCGTCACCCTGATGGAGGATGCCGATGCCACGGCGTGACGACATTCACTCGATCCTCCTGATCGGCTCCGGTCCGATCGTCATCGGCCAGGCGTGCGAGTTCGACTACTCGGGAACCCAGGCGGCCAAGGTGCTCCGCAAAGAGGGGTACCGGGTCGTCCTCGTCAACTCGAACCCGGCGACGATCATGACCGATCCCGAGTTCGCCGACGCCACCTACATCGAACCCATCACGGCCGAGGTCATCGAGCGCATCATCGACAAGGAACGGCCCGACGCCTGCTTGCCGACCCTCGGGGGACAGACGGCACTCAACGTGACCACCGAACTGGCCAAGGCCGGTGTCTTCGAGCGCTACGACGTGGAACTCATCGGAGCCGGCCTCGACGCCATCGACAAGGCCGAGGATCGGGGCCGCTTCAAAGAGACGATGGAGGAAGCCGGGCTCGCCACCCCACGCGCCACGTATGCCCGGTCGATGACCGAGGCGATGCACGCGGCGCGCGACATCGGCTATCCGGTCATGATCCGCCCGTCGTTCATCCTCGGCGGCGGCGGAACCGGCGTCGCCCACGACGAGACGGAGTTCATCGCCAAGGCCAGGTACGGACTGGACTACTCGCCGGTCGGAGAGATCCTCGTCGAAGAGTCGGTGCTCGGTTGGAAGGAGTACGAACTCGAGGTGATGCGCGATCGCGCCGGCAATGGCGTCATCGTGTGTTCCATCGAGAACCTCGACGCCATGGGGGTCCACACCGGCGACTCCATCACCGTGGCCCCCGTCCAGACCCTGTCGGACCGCGAATACCAGGAGATGCGGGACGAGGCCATCAAGTGCCTCCAGGTGATCGGCGTCGAGACCGGCGGTTCGAACGTGCAGTTCGCCGTCGATCCCGCCACGGGCCGGCGCCTCGTGATCGAGATGAACCCCCGGGTGTCCCGATCTTCGGCGCTGGCTTCGAAGGCGACCGGTTTTCCCATCGCCAAGATCGCCGCGCTGCTGGCCGTCGGCTACACACTGCCGGAGATCGCCAACGACATCACCGGCAAAACGCCGGCCAGCTTCGAACCGGCGCTCGACTACGTCGTCGTCAAGGCCCCGCGGTTCGACTTCGCCAAGTTCCCATCGGCGTCCAACGTGCTGGGAACCTCCATGCAGTCGGTCGGCGAGGCGATGGCGATCGGCCGAACCTTCCCCGAAGCATTCCAGAAGGCGCTGCGCAGCCTGGAAACGGGCCGCGCCGGCTTCAACGCCGACGCCGGCGAATCGACCTACGGCGACATACCCGACGCCCAGTTGCTCGAGCGGATCGCCATCCCGACACCGTCGCGAGTGTTCCTCGTCGGTGAGGCGCTGCGGCGGGGCATGTCGGTCACCGAGGTGGCTGCGGCTTCACACTACGACCCCTGGTTCGTCGACCAGATGGCCGAGATCTACGAGGTGCGCGCCGACGTCGAAGCAGCCCAATTGCTGGCGGCCGCGGCCGACGACGCCGTGCTGCCCGTGCTCACCGAGGCCAAGCGCTACGGCTTTTCGGACCGGCAGCTCGCACATCTGTGGCAGCGCACCGAAGATGAGATCCGCGACCTGCGCCGCCGCCTCGGCGTGACGCCGACGTACAAGACGGTCGACACGTGTGCGGCCGAGTTCGAAGCGCATACGCCGTACCTGTACTCCACCTTCGAGGACGAAGACGAAGTACCCCCGGCCGACCGGCCCCGCGTCGTCGTGCTCGGATCCGGACCCAATCGCATCGGCCAGGGCATCGAGTTCGACTACTGCTGCGTCCACGCCGCCTTCGCACTCGGTGACGCCGGCTACGAGACGGTGATGGTCAACTGCAACCCGGAGACGGTCTCGACCGACTACGACACGTCGGATCGGCTCTACTTCGAACCGCTCACGGTCGAGGACGTGCTGGCGATCGTAGAGAGTGAGCAACCTGAGGCGGTGGTGGTTCAACTCGGCGGCCAAACCCCGCTCAACCTGGCGTCCCAACTGGCCGAACGCGGTGTTCCGATCGCCGGGACGGCTCCGGCGTCGATCGACCGCGCCGAAGACCGCGAGCAGTTCTCGGCGCTCTGTCGCGAACTCGGGATCCGTCAGCCGCCGCACGGCATCGCCACGTCGGCGGTGCAGGCCGAAGACATCGTCGACCAGATCGGCCTGCCCGTGCTGGTACGGCCGTCATTCGTGCTCGGTGGGCGAGCCATGCGGGTGGTCTACTCGTATGAGGAACTCACGGAGTACCTCGACGAGATGTACGGCGGGGTGACCGGCGACGGCGCCGCCTCGACCGGAGCCGGATTCGATCTCGCCGACCGGCCGCTGCTCATCGACCGCTTCTTGGAGGCAGCCACCGAAGTCGACGTCGACGCCATCTACGACGGTCACGAACTCCTCGTGGGTGGGATCATGGAGCATGTCGAGGAGGCCGGGATCCACTCGGGTGACTCGGCCTGCATCACCCCACCGCCGACGCTGTCGCCGGAGGCCCAGGACGTCATCCTGCGCGCCACCGAAGATCTCGCAGAAGCGCTCGAGGTGCGAGGCCTCATCAACCTCCAGTTCGCCGTCAAGGCCAACGACGTGTTCCTGCTGGAGGCCAACCCGCGGGGCTCGCGCACCGTGCCGTTCATCTCCAAGGCGGCCAACGTGCCGCTGGCGAAGGTGGCAGCGCGGGTGATGATGGGAGCGACGCTCGCCGAGCTGCGGACCGAGGGTCTGCTGCCCACCGAGCAGCGGCCCGACTTCGTGTCCGTGAAAGAGGCTGTCCTGCCGTGGAACCGCTTTCCGGAAGAGGACATCGTGCTCGGCCCGGAGATGCGCGCCACCGGCGAGGTGATGGGGATCTCCGACACGGCCGGTGTCGCGTACGGCAAGGCCCTGCTGGCGGCCGGACTTGAGCTGCCCGAGACCGGCAACGTGTTCTTTTCGCTCGCCGATCGTGACAAGGCGTTCGGCCTGGCTGCGGCCCAGGCCTTCACGATGCTCGGCTTCAAGCTGATCTGCACGTCGGGTACGGGCCGATACCTCGATCACTACGGCGTGCCGAACGAGCTGGTGCCGAAGGTGGGGGAGGCCGAACACGACACGCTCGACCTCATCGAATCTGGCCAGGTGGATCTCGTCGTCAACACGCCTCGCGGCCGCCGTGCGCGTTCGGACGGGCGGCAGATCCGGCTCGCCGCCCAACATGCCGGCATTCCGGCTCTGACCACCGTGCAGGGAGCGCTCGCCGCGGCCCGGAGCCTGCAAGCCGGACGTGGCGCCGTCGCCGAGGTGCGGAGCCTCCAGGACTGGCACTCGTGACGCGACGGGCCGTCCAGCTCGGTCCGCTCCAGCTGTCATCTCCGCTGGTGGCGGCGTCGGGCACCTTCGGCTCCGTCGTCGAGTTCGCACGGGTCGCCGACCTGCATCTGTACGGCGCGGCGGTGGCCAAGTCGGTGTCGGCTGAGCCGTGGTCCGGCCGGCCGCCACCCCGGGTAGCGCCAACCGAGGCGGGCATGCTCAACGCCATCGGCATCCAGAACCCGGGCATCGACCGATGGGTCGCCGACGTCGGGCCCGAGCTCGCCGGGTTGCCGGTGCCGGTGTGGGGTTCGGCGGTCGGACACACGGCCGAGGAATTCGCGACGGTCGCCAAGGGCCTGGCGGGCGCCGGCGTGGCGGCGATCGAAGTCAACCTGTCGTGTCCGAATCTCGAGGGCAAGGGCATGTTCGCGCTCGACCGCCAGGCGACCGGCCGGGTCATGACCGCGGTGCGGTCGGCCGTCGACGTGCCGATCGGCGCCAAGTTGAGCCCCAACGCCGAGGACATCGTGGCGATTGCCGAAGCCGCCGTAGCGGCGGGCGCCGACTGGTTGACCCTCACGAACACCGTATGGGGTGCGGCGATCGACATCGAGCGGAGGGCGTTTCGCCTCTCGGCCGGTGTTGGCGGTTACTCGGGGGTCGCCATCAAACCGATCGCGCTTCGCTGTGTCGTCGAGGTGCGCCGGGCCATGCCGGACGTGCCGATCCTGGGACTCGGCGGCGTGCGAACCGGCGAGGACGTCATCGAGTACCTGATGGCGGGCGCCAACGCGGTCGGGGTCGGCACGGCCCATTTCGAGTCGCCGCAGGTCGCCCGCCGCATCCTCAAGCAGGTCGACCGCTGGTGCCGCCGCCACGACGTCGCCGAGCTGCAGGAACTGATCGGCGTGGCCCGGTCGTGAACCCCGTCCTCGTGGCGCTCGACGTACCCACCGCCGAAGAGGCGCTGCGGCTGGCACGAACGGTCGCCCCCGCCGTCGGTGGCTTCAAGATCGGACTGGAACTTCTCATGGGACCCGGACCCGCCACCATCGGCGCGCTCGTCCGCCTGGATCGCCCGGTGTTCGTTGACGCCAAGCTTCACGACATCCCGAACACCGTCGGCGCGGCGGCACGACAACTCGGTGCCCTCGGCGCCCGCTGGGTGACCGTCCACGGCTCGGGAGGCATCGCGGCGCTCGAGGCAGCGGTAGACGGCCTCGAGAGGGGCTCTGGAGGCCGAGAGGCCGGAGTGCTGGCCATCACCGTGCTCACGTCGCTCGACGATGCGGATCTGGCCCAGGTGGGCGTGAACGGCTCGACGGGACGCCAAACGTCGCGCATGGCGCGGCTGGCCTCCACGGCAGGTTGCGAGGGCGTCATCTGTTCGGTCGCCGAGTTGGGTGTCGTCGCCGATGTCGCACCGGACCTCGTCCGCATCTCTCCCGGCATTCGACCGGAAGGCGTCGCGGCCGACGACCAGAAGCGGACCGCGACCCCATCCGAAGCGATCCGGCGGGGCGCCGACTGGCTGGTGATCGGCCGCGCGATCACCCG
>JBFKPQ010000113.1:0-7377 GCA_041628225.1 Acidimicrobiia bacterium
CGCTCGGCCCGTGATCATGCCCTGGTCCGTGTACATGACTCCGGACAGCACGTTGACGCGGATGTACGCCGCGCCGGTGGCGGCGGCGATGGCCAAGGCGGCCAGGGCATCGTTGCGCAGCACGTTCACGCCGACGGGCAGGTCGGTGGCCGCGACGACCTCGGCGACGACGCGGGTCAGTGCCGCGACCGTGATGGGCGGAACGGAGTCGGCGAAGAACGGCGCGTCACCGAAGTTCTCGATCATCACACCGTCGAAGCCCGCAGCCGTCAAGGTGGCAGTGTCGCGCACGGCCCCCGCCACGATGTCCTGCAGGCGGCTTGCATGGTCAGGAGCGCCCGGCAGGGCCGGCAGGTGGACCATGCCGATGAGCTGGGGGAGGGTCACGTCAGAGATGGGCGCGCACGAGTTCGAGCGCCCGCTCGGCGACGTCTCCTGTCGTCTTGATGGAGTCGCAGTCGGCGAGGTCGATGCGACCCACCGCCAGTCGCGCCCATTCGCCCGCCTGCGCTTTGATCATCTGATCGGTGCTGTCCGGGCCGAACACCCACTTCGAGTACTGCGGGCCGAGCACCTCGAGGCGGATCGGCTCGGCGTAGGTCTCGCCGGCTTCGGCGAACGCATGAGGGAGCGTCGCCCAGCCGAGCCAGGCGATGTGGCGGAGCCGGGTGGTGTCCTCTGGCTCCTCGTTCACCGCCGCGTACACGTCGAGACCGTGCGCCCACGTCTCCATGAGCCGCATGGTGGCAAACGTCTTGGCGCTCATGTCGCCCTCGAACCACGGCACGCGGTCGTTGGCCTTCTTGCGAGAGAGTTCCTCGACCACTTTGGCCCGGGCGCCGCGCCACCACTCGATCACGTCTTGGGGGCGCATCCCCTTGCCTTTGGCGATCCCTGTCGCGTTGAGTGCCCCCATCGAGCCGAATGACTCGAGGTCGGCGAGTCGGGCGCCATCGTTGGCGAGTGCGTCGTAGGCGTAGTCTTCCATGTCGGCCAGGTGGCTGACGAGGTCCTGGATCGACCAGCCGTGATGCACCTTGGTCTTCTGCCAATCGCGCGGGTTGATCCGCTGGAGGAACTGATCCAGCGACTGTTCTTCGGCGACGAGGTCGGACAGGATTTCGCGCACCGGCATATGGTAGTGCCGCCGCAGGGGGGCCGCCTCCGCTCTACCAGGGCCGTTCTTGCTGTTCCTCGGTGAACGGGCTGCCCGGTTTCGGGGCGAGGACCGGCTCCACCCACGCGTTGACTTCATCGATGAGAGCTCGCAGCCTGCCGAACTGGCGCCGGTCGAAATGCAGCGACAGTCGCGCCGCATCGAGCGAGTCCGCGTCGCGCAACTCGATGTCGGTTGCATCGACCGAGTCGATCGTTCCCGACGCCAGCAGATCCCCGAAATCCTCGTTGAGGGTGGCCAGCTGCTCGGCGGTCGGCGCCTGGCGGATGCGCAGGATGAGCCGGCCGTCGACATACCTTTGCGACTGATAGTTGGTGTAGAACGCACAGATCTCTCCGGCGGCGGCATCGGGATCGGTGAACAGCTTGTAGAGGTTGAGGTCGTCTTCCGAGATGAGGCCACCGCGGACGAGGCTGCTGCGCACAAACGCGTCCCATTCGGACCAGTAGTCGCTGCCTTCCGTCTCCACCATGACGATCGGGTGCATGTCGGACTTGCCGGTCTGGATGAGTGTCAACAACTCGAATGTCTCGTCCATGGTGCCGAATCCGCCCGGGAACAGAGCGAAGCCACTCGATTCCTTCACGAATCCGAGTTTGCGGGTGAAGAAGTATTTGAAGTTGATGAGCTTGTCGGCATCGATGAAACCGTTGTCGTCGGCTTCGAACGGCAGCCGGATGTTGACGCCGTACGAGGCATCACGTCCCGCCCCCTGGTTGCCGGCCTGCATGATGCCCGGTCCGGCGCCCGTGATCACCGCCCAACCACGCTCGACCATGATGCGGGCGAAGTCCACCGCCAGGAGGTATTCGGGGTCGTCCGACGGGGTCCGCGCCGACCCGTACATCGTGACCTTGGGACGGGCCCGGTCTTTCGAGAACACGAGCATCGAGTAACGCATCTCTTTCATTGCCGTGTTGACGAGGCGGAGTTCGCCGCGGTCGGCGCCGTCGCGGTGCAGCTTCAACGCGGTCGTGATGATCTCGCGGATCAGGTCGCCGTGCTCGTTGTCCGAGGCGGCCTCGACGAGTTGGGAGATCGTCGCGTCCAGTTCCTGATTGCCGAGTTCGTAGAGACCCATCGTGTTCGTCCTTGCCGTGTGGCTCCACACCCTACGACGTTCGTCGACCGTTTCCGTCGGTGCCATGTCATACGGTGCCGATCTGGCGAAAGGAGAAGCCATGCCATTCGACCTGACCCCTCGACCCGTACGAACCACCGACGGGTTCCTCGAGCTGTGCGCTCAACTCGTGTTTTCGGCAGGAAGATCGTGGCAGGCCGTGGCTCCGACCTGGCCGTCGATTCGCCGAGCGTTCCAACGATTCGCCACCGCAGAAGTCGCGGCATACGGGCCGGTCGACAGAGCGCGCCTCGTGACCGAAGGCGTGCCCGCCCACGACGGCAAGATCGCCGCCGTGATCGAGATCGCCGGCCGGCTCGCAGTGATTCGCGATGAGCACGGATCACCGCGCCGGTGGCTGGAGGCGCTCGCACCGGATGAGCGCGCCGCGGCACTGCGGAGGCTGCCGTACGTCGGGACGTTCGGGGCGGCCGCCCTCTTGGCCGTGCTCGGTCTCGATCAGGAGAACGGAGGTCCGGCCGGTCCCTTGCGGACCACGGCGTTCCACACGGTTTCGTAGTGGTCGCGGTCGAATTCGTCGACGTGGGGCACCACGAACTCCTCCCACGCCCGGCGCAGCGGATCGTCGGCGGCCGCGAACATCCGCAGCCCGGACGGCAGCCGATCCAGCGTGCCGCGCAAGCTCATCGGCGTCTCGACTCGGGTTCCAGCGTCGGGCGCCGCAAACGACTCGTTGACCTCCTCCGCCAGTCGGCTGATCGCCTCGACGAAGGGTGGCTGCATGGTGGGATACCGCAACTCGAGCATCCGGCGGATCTGATCGGCGTCCGGGAAACCCTTCTCCCAGATGACCCAACGGTCGGCGAAGGCCTTGTTGAGGGTCTGCGTCCCGGCGTAGTCGCGCAGGTCCGTCGGGTTCATCGTGCCGAACAGGCGAATGTCGTCGCGCAGCGGCACCGTCTCACCGGTCGGCAGATCGACGGCCTGATACCGGTCGAGGAGCCCGTGCAGCGCGAACAGCGTCTCGGCTCCGGCTGCGTTCAGCTCGGACAGATTGACGAGGGCGGGGCCCCGCAGGGCGCGGGTGATGTCGCCGTCTTCCCAGCGGCTCTCGGTGCCCCCCTTGCCGTCGCCATGCAGCTTCGTCGACCCGAGCAGCGTGATGTCGCGCACCTCACCCGTGAGCGGTATGCGGTAGTAGGGGAGTCGCATGAGGGCGGCGAACTGCTCGATGTCGTGATCCTTGCCCGTGCCCATGTGGCCACGGACGGCTACGTGGAGAGGCACGAACGAAGTGTCGGTCGTCCTTCGGACCTGCTCCACCTGGGCAAACCGGTACAACATGCCGAGGTCCACGTAGTGGGGATCGGGATCGGGGATCTTCCCGAGGCGATGCTCGCGGTCGGGGATGTCGGTGGGTACGTCGAAGATCTCGAGTTCGATCGGCACTCCTTCGCCAGTGGGATCTTCGAATACGGCGCTGTCAGACACCGGTGGTCTCCTTCCATGGTTGATCTGTTGCATTGGCAGCTCGGAGCCACCAGGCGTCCATGCCCATCGAGGCGAGACTGTGGCGAAGCGCCCCGCGCACGCCATCGATCATCGACCGGGCGAGCGTCTCGGGCCGTTCGACGACCTCCCAGCGGTGGTAGGCGACTTCCACGGTGTCGTCCCCGATGCCGATGCCGATCACGATCGTTCCGGACGCCTCGACGGCCGACACGGCGTGGCCCAGCTCGCTCACCGAACCACGGGTCATGCCGTCGGCGAGGACCACCAGCACACGTTCGGTGGCACCCGAGCGGGCCAACCGCTCGCCGGCGTACGCGATGTTGAACTCGTCGACGTTGGCGCCCTTCGAGAACATCGACACCGGTGGAGCGTCCTTCGGCTCCTTCCGAGCGAATTCGCCCGCCTTGCGCGGATCGGCGGCCGCGAAGAAGAGGCCGGCCATGAGGTCCTCCGCCGACCTCCAGCGCTGCCCGAACGGCTTGACGAGGTAGTGGTTGACGGTGCTCGACAGCCGATCGGCGGCGGTGCCCTGGGTCCGACGCAACCCACTGGTTGCCCGGCTCGCCCGGCGGGTGTACTCCCACTCGGAGTCGCCTTCGAGCGCCGCGAACGATCGATTGAACACGGCGACTTCGAACTCGATCTGCAACTCGTCGCAGAGCCGGGCGAGCGACCATGCCCCGAGGGATGCCGCGGCAAGTCCCCACGGCGCTTTGCGGCTCGTCCCGTCGATCGAGCGCGGTTGCAGCATCGAGGCCGACCCGTCGACGAGCAACGACACGGCGTACGACCGCCGCGTCCGAACCGCCCGGCGTTCATACATGCGTTCGTACAAACCGCCGGCCAGCAGGAGCGGGGCGTGGGGGGAGAGGTCCCCGGCGTCGTAGCCCGAATGCAAGCCACGCCGCTGGTTGGCCGCGAACAAGGGGTACAGCTCGCCGGAGATGTGCCGCTGCGCCACGCCCCACTGGGCGGCGGCGTCCGACAGCCTCGTGCGGCCGTGTGAGGCGAACTGGCGGAACCGGGCCGGGAACGGCGTCACGACGAGCTTGCCACCTTGTCCCGACGGCAGGAACACGGTCGGCGACTGGCTGACCCGCAGGATCTGATCGGTGGCCTCCTGGCTGCCGATCTCGGACGGTCCTTTGGTCATCGACTCGCCGGCGCGGGCGTCGGCTGCCTTTTTGGTGTGTTCGTAACCCTCGGCGTCCTGAAGGATCGGGGTGGCGAGCCGGATGCGGTCGACACCCTCGGCGATGGCCGACTGATCCAGTTCCTCGCGCGCCTTCTGTTGGCCGGCGGTCTCGGTTTCCGATGACAGCGTGACGATGCGGTGCAGCTTGGCCACGTTGAGGAGCTGGAGAGCCAGCGTGCCGATCTCCCACGGATCGTCGGCTTCGGCGGCGGCGTCGAGAAAGGGAGCCGCATCGGCCAGCGCCACGGCGACTCGCCCATCGGCTTGCCGTTCGAGTGTGTCTCGTTCGACGTGGTCGCCGAGCAGCAGGAAACACGAGATGGCGAACTGTCCGAGCGGCCGAGCTTCGCTCAGCGCTTGGCGTGTCGACGCCTGATAGAGGTCGGTGAGCACAGAACGAGCACCCGGATACATCGTCATGCCCTGCCGCTCCTGGCGGGCATCCTCGAGCGCGAAGAACAACGACTCGGCGGCCCCGCCTCCGGCTCGCACCAGCGCGTCGAGCAGATCGAAGTCACCTCCGGCGAGTTCCTCGTCGTCAGAAAACCACTCCGGAGGGAGAGGGCGACGTTCTTCGAGGTCGGTAGACACGAGGTGGACGACTTCATGCAGCGCCGAGGCCAGCGCCACCTCGTCAGGCGTCACCGGAGCCCGACGCGCATACGCGGCTTGGAAGATGCCCGGATTGACGACCACTTCGTTCTCGGACGAAGCCGCATCGCTCCCGAGCCGTACCCGCAGTTCGTCGTTGCCACACAGCGATCTGGCGAAGCGGGTGACCGCTCCGGCGACCCGTTGGTAGCGGGCGACGACCTGCTCGATGGCTCGGTCCTCCGGTGGGAGGATCTCCGTAAGCAGCGACGACTGGCGCGACGACATAGCTCACCATTGTCTCACAGGCGTCAAACGACGTCAGTCGCCGATGGTGATCGTCACCTGCTCATATCCGAGGGCCTTCAGGAAGTCGGTCAAGACCGTGATGGCCGACGCTTCGGCGTCCTCGAGGATGCCGTCGGCGATGACCTCCTGGACCAGGATTTCCTCGGCGGCCAGCCGGGCCGCGCGTTCGAGATCGGGGTCCCCGCGAGTGAAGACGCCGGTAGACCGGTCGTAGACATGGGTCGCTTCGTTGTCGACGGAGACGTGGGTGATCTCGGCTTTCGGCAGTCGAATCGTGATAGAGGCGGTCTCCGTGTCGGATTGCACGTCGTCGCCGTCGAGGCCGGCCAGGTCGATGCCGGCGCCGATCTCAGCGACCGCGAACATCGAGATCGAATCCCCCGCCGCCCAGTTGAGCCAGCCCCGGTCGGTGCCTTTCTCGACCGTCGTGTACGCCACCTTCTCGACCGTGGTGAGTTGGGCGAGGTCGCGGATCGTCTCGATGGCGACCGGTCCGACCCGCTCGAACGGACGCTCGGGAACGACGGTGGCATCGAGGGCACGATCCACCCGCCCGGCCACGAACGCCATGGTGGACGCTCCCACCAAGGCGGCCACGGCGACGAGCGTCAGGGCCACGATGACCCACGGTTTCAGTCGGCGAGGGGCTGTTTCGTCGATGGACGAGAGGGTAGTGCGCCGCGACAGTTGCGAGCCCCTAGGTTGGAGCCGATGTCCCAAAGGGTTGCCCGTCTTCTCGTCTTCGTGGCGTCGGCTTCGGTGCTCGTCATCGAGATCCTGGCGGCCCGGATCCTGGCGCCCTACGTCGGGGTCAGCCTCGAGACGTTCACGGGCATCATCGGCGTCGTCCTGGCCGGCATCGCGCTCGGTGCCTGGGCGGGTGGACGTGCCGCCGACCGCGGCGAGCCGGAACGGCTCGTCGGCCCGCTCTTCGTGGCGGGCGGGTTGGCGGCCATGGCGTCTCCGCTCGTCGTCGACGTGGTCGGTCCCGCGTTGGTTGGTGATCCGCTCTCGATTGTCATCGGAGCGGCCGTCGGCTTCTTCGCGCCCGCCGCGCTGCTGTCGGCGATCTCTCCGGTCGTGGTCAAGATTCGTCTGGCGTCGCTCGACGACACGGGCACCGTCGTCGGGTCGTATTCGGCGGTGGGAACGGCTGGCGCCATCGCCGGGACGTTCGTCACGGGATTCGTGCTCCTGGCGGCCTTCCCCACCCGCCCCATCGTTACGGCGATCGGTGGGCTCCTCGTCGTGGTGGGTCTGGTCATGTGGCGCCGGAGGTCCGACACCGCCGGCATCGCGTCCGTGATCGTGACCGCCGCTCTGGCTGGCCTGCTCCTGGCCGCCGACGGTCCCTGCGACGTGGAAACCACGTATCACTGTGCCGTGGTGACTGCCGACGCCAACCGTCCGACGGGTCGCGTGCTCGTGCTGGACGGCGTTCGCAACAGCTACGTCGATCTCGCCGAACCCACCCATCTCGAGTTCCGGTATGTCCAACTGATCGCCGATGTC
>JBFKPQ010000114.1:0-7351 GCA_041628225.1 Acidimicrobiia bacterium
GCCTTTCCGATCGGCACGCGGTGCTCGCCGGCCGGATACGTGCCCTTCCCCAGGCGATACAGCTTCTTCGGTTCCAAGAACAGCACCGGGTCGGGATCCTCGACGGACTCCCAGAGCAGACCCTTCACATCGGCCGGGGTCGAAGGAACGACCACTTTGAGTCCCGGCACGTGCGTGTAGTAGGCCTCGATCGATTGGCTGTGATAGAGCGCGCCGTGGATACCTCCGCCGTACGGCGTGCGGATCACCATCGGAATCGTCCAGGTGCCGTTCGACCGGTAGTGCACCTTCGATACCTCGGACACGATCTGGTCGAACGCGGGGTGGATGTAGTCCGCGAACTGGATTTCGGGGATCGGCCGCTTGCCGGCGGCGGCCATGCCTACCGCAGCTCCCACGATGAGCGACTCGGCGAGTGGTGAGTTGAAGCATCGATCATGCCCGAACTCCTCGGTCAGTCCTTTCGTCGCCTTGAACACGCCACCCTTGGGGTCGGCGACGTCTTCGCCGAATACCAGCGTGTCGTCGTGTGCCTCCATCACCTCGTGGAGCGCACGGTTCACCGCCGTGATGAGGTTCACGGTCTCCCCGGTGAGGGCCGCCTCCGGTTCGGTCGCCGGCTGGGAGGGTTCGATCACCTTGGCGTACACGTGCGTGTACGGGTCGGTGGGATCTGCCGATGCCTCGGCTTCCTTCACGGCCTGGGCGATCGTCGCGTCGGCGCCTCGCTCGATCTCTTCTTCGAGGTCCTCGGGTAGCAGGCGTCGTTCGATGAGGTACTGCTTGAGGATCTCGAGCGGGTCACGGCGCCGCCATGTCTCGACCTCTTCGCGCGTGCGGTAGAGGCGGTCGTCGTCGTCGGACGTGTGGGCGTAGTACCGGTATGTCTTGGCTTCGATGAGGGTGGCTCCCTCACCCCGCCGGGCACGGTCCGCCGCCTCTTGCACCGTCTTGTAGACCAGCAGAGGATCGTTGCCGTCGATTTCCACGCCGCGCAACCCGTAGCCGCGAGCTCGCTCGGCGATGTGACCGCCGACCTCCTCGACCGACGGCACGGAGATGGCGTATTCGTTGTTCTCGATGATGAAGATCACCGGCAGGTCGTGGATACCAGCGAAGTTGAGTGCCTCGGGCCAATCCCCTTCCGACGTCGATCCCTCCCCGCCGTAGACGGCCACGACGGCGTCGGATCCTTCGGACTTCAGTGTGTGGGCGATCCCGACCGCATGGGGGAACTGGGTGGCGATGGTCGATGAGTGTGTGAAGACGCGTCGGGCCGGGTCGGACCAGTGGTTGGGGAGCTGGCGGCCACCGGACGTGGGATCGTCCGCCTTCGAGAAGACGCCGAGAAACACCTCTTTGGGGGTCATGCCCCAGGCGAGGGCGACACCCATGTCGCGGTAGTACGGCAGCAGCCAGTCTTTCGAATCGTCGAGGGCGAACGCCGACGCGATCTGCGTGGCTTCGTGGCCGGAGGCGGACACGACGAATGGCGCCCGGCCCTGCCGGTTCAGTGCCCACATCCGGTCGTCGACGCGACGGGTGAGCACCATCGTTCGGAACATGTCGACGAGCCGCTCGTCGGGGATGCCCAGATCCCGGTGGTCGTCGTGCATCTCCGGGAAGCGGAATCCCTCGAGCTCAGTCTCCACCGTCGTCGCCACGCCGAATCCTCCTCAGGTCGCTGATCGTCTCGATGCGTTCCATGGCCAGGTCGACGGCCGCCTGATGCGGCGTGATGCCCCGTTCGGCGGCCGTGGCCAGGATCTCCTTGGTTCTCGTCTGGAGTCTGCGGACGTGCGCTTCTGCACGGTCGTCGCGATAGCCGCGTAATTCCTCGGCCACGTTGATGACTCCGCCGGCGTTCACGACGAAATCTGGCGCGTACAGGATGCCCCGGTCGGCGAGGCGTTCGGCATCCTTGTCGGTCGCCAACTGGTTGTTGGCGGATCCGACCACGGCCAGGCAGTTCAGTTGCGGGATCGTGTGCTCATCGAGCACCGCACCCATCGCGCACGGAGAAAGGATGTCGACGTCGAGGGTCAGGATGTCGTCGGTCGACACGCCGATGGCGCCCAGTTCGCCCGTTGCCCGGTCGACGGAGGGCTGCCAGACATCGCTCACGAACACCTTGGCGCCGGCATCGCGAAGAAGCTTGACGTAGTGGTAGCCGACCTTGCCGACACCCTGGACGGCGACGGTGCGACCGTCAAGTGAGGGTTCTCCCCACAGATGCTCCGCGACGGCCTCGAGCGAGGAAAACAGACCGAGTGCCGTCGACGGTGAAGGGTCGCCGGATCCGCCTTCCCAGCGGGCCTGGCCGGCGACATGCTTCGTCTCCCGCCCGATGACGGCCATGTCGTCCGTGGTGGTGCCGACGTCCTCGGCGGTCACGTACAGGCCGCCCAGCGAGTCGACGAACCGACCGTAGGCACGCAGCAGTCGCTCGGACTTCATGGTGCGGGGATCGCCGATGATCACGGCTTTTCCGCCGCCCAGGTCGAGGCCGGCTGCGGCATTCTTGAGGGTCATGCCGCGCGACAGGCGGAGCGCATCGTGGAGGGCTTCTTCGTCGCTGTCGTAGGGGAAGAAGCGGGTCCCGCCCAAGGCGGGGCCGAGCGCAGTCGAGTGGATGGCGATGATGGCCCGGAGGCCGGACGGGTCGTCGGCGGCGAACAGGACGTGGGTGTGTCCGACTCGTTCCACCGAGGAAAATACGCCCATGGTGAGGGCTTCCTTTCCTTGGGATCGGTTGTGTATGCCCCCAGGCTACCGGCTCGGGCTCGTTGACACGGCGATGGAACGATCCACGTTGTGTATGTGCTGAATCAGCAGATCTGCGTTGGCTAGCGTTCTGGCCATGGGGACGGCGGACTCGACGCTGATGCACTTCGTCATGGGAGACGACGGCGTGGTGCGTGCCACCAGCAAACCGGGCGTCGAACCCACCATCGACCTGCTCCGTGAAGCTGAGGCGGCCTGCCGCCTGGTGCGGGGCGAGAAGCGTCGCCCGGCCGTGTGGGACGTTCGCCAGATGGTGAAGCCGAATCCGACTGCCTGGATCAGCTTCATGGAAACCGCTCCCAACAACCTCCTGGCGATAGCGATCGTCGGCGACCCCCTGCATATCGAATTGCTCGGTTCGATTCCTGAGATCATGGGTCGCCTGCTTCTTCCGGTCCGCCTGTTCACGAATGACGCCGAAGCCCTCGAGTGGGCGGCCGCTCGCATCGAGTGACCGAAGGGTCGGCGTCGCGGGTCGACGCGCCGCGACAATCGCAACCGCCGTGGCTCGGTACCATGCGACCCATGGTGAAGTCCGCCTTTCTCCGGGTCTATGTCCCGGCCGATCGAGCGACCTCGGCTGTGGTTGCTCTGCCGGAGGTCCCCGTGTCGATGGAATGGCCCCTGCGGCGCGGGCGCTACGGACTGATCGATGAACCTCTCGACGAGGTCGTGCACACCGTCGATTGGCACGGAAGCCGCTATGTCTGTCCGCGCTACACGCGGCTTCGGATGCTGGAAGGCATCGTCGCGTTCTACAACGCCTACCTCGAGATCGGGTCCCAGCACCTCATACCCGAGGCCGTCGCCGGTCGGGCCGCAGCCGAACTCACGTCGCTGCAAGACCGGGCACCCCAACAGCACCCGCACATTCTCACCTCTCCATGGCATGTGCCTTTGCGATGGTTCGTGTTGTTCGATCCATCGGAGCGGAGCCTCGAGGATCGTCCCAACGGCCTGTCGGTCATCTATCGCACGTCGATGACCGACGCCACGCGCCGCGCCGACGAAGCCGAAGAGATTCTGCGCGAGGTCGACATGGACGAAGCGGTCATCGCGGATCTCGCCGAACTGCGTTCGTGGCTCGACGACTTTCCTCCTGGCTCCCTCGTCGAGCTCGACTACGGCACCGTGGGGACCATGTTCGAACCCGGCGATCTCGCCCTGGACGAGTCGGCAGCCGACGTGTGGGCGTCGCTGCGGGCGCTCGCGGCCGACGAGTGGGAGGAAGCCGCCCGCCATTACGGAGAGGTGGCGTCGCGGTGGTCGACGCCGATGGCAGTCACCTTTTCGAACTGATCGCGTAGGCTCGAACTTCGAGCTATCACGAGGAGGGACGGCATGGGTGCCATCATCGGCTGGCTGATCGTTGGCCTGATCGCGGGAGCCCTGGCGCGGTTCCTGGTCCCGGGCAAAGACCCGATGGGTTGGGGCGGAACGCTGGTGCTGGGCTTGGTCGGTTCGATCGTCGGCGGCGTGCTCGGCGCGGTGTTCACCGATTCGACCTTGTCGGATTTTTCGACGGCCGGCATCTTCGGATCCATCGTGGGCGCGGTCATCGCCCTGCTCTTCTGGCGGTGGTACAAGAACCGCTGATCGACGGGCCCGTCTTTCGGGCCTGCTCATGACCAGCAGGTAGCGTGACGCGATGCGAGCTTGGCAACTGCACGACACCAACGGCCCGTCTTCGTATCGCCTCGATGAGGTACCGGACCCCGAACCCGGCCCCGGCGAGGTGCGCGTCAGGCTCGCCGCGTCCGCTCTCAACCATCTGGATCTGTGGGTGTCGCACGGCATGCCGGCCCCCCACCACTTTCCCCACATCGCCGGAGCCGACGGCGCGGGCACGATCGACGCGATCGGCGAGGGGGTCACCGACTGGCAGCCCGGCGCCGAGGTCGTCGTCAACCCGTCGGTGTCGTGCGGCCACTGCGAGGCGTGCCTAGCCGGCGACACCCCGTACTGCCCGTCGTTCGGCATTCTGGGCGAGCATCGCCCGGGCACGCTCGCCGAGGCTGTCGTCGTCCCGGGCAGAAACGTCGTGGCAAAGCCCGGCGCCTTGTCGTGGGGGGAGGCCGCTGCCTATGGACTCGCGACCGGGACCGCCTATCGCATGCTGCGACGGGCCCGTCTCACCACTGGCGACACCCTGCTCGTGGTCGGCATCGGAGGCGGGGTGGCCGCCATGGCGTTGCACCTCGGCAGATCGCTCGGTGCGGACGTGTGGGTGACGTCTCGTAGCGAGGAGAAGATCGCCCGTGCCGTGGAGCTCGGGGCCGCCGGCGGGTTCGACTCGGCCGGTGCATTCTCCAAGGAGTTGAAGGCCGCGGCGGGCCGACCGGCCGACGTCGTGATCGACAGTGTCGGTCCGGCGACGTTCAACCAGTCGATGCGGTCGCTCGCGCCGGGTGGACGTCTGGCCGTGTGCGGTTCGACGTCAGGGCCGAAGGTGGAGATCACCGTTCCGTACCTGTTCTTCAAGCAGATCGAGATCATCGGGTCGACGATGTTCGACCATGCCGAGTTCCGAACGGTCACCGAACTGGTGGGCGGTGGACGGGTGCCGGTCGAGGTCGACTCGGTGACTCCCTTCGAGGAACTGCCGGCTGCGTTGGCTCGGCTGGAGGACGGCGCCCAGTTGGGAAAGGTCGTCATCGGCCGCTGAACGCCAGGGTGGCGGAGCCGCGGCGGGTCTATACTTTTCGGTGCGTCGGGTTCGCTCGACGCCATCGGGAGGGGCTAACCTCCTGTGACCCGATCGCACGCTGGTCGTGCGATACGAACGGGGGCGTGGTGAAGCCTGGAGTTCACGCCGGCCTGTCAAGCCGGAGGTCGCGGGTTCAAATCCCGTCGTCCCCGCAGACGAGGCCCTTCGGGGCCTCGTCGTGGTCAGGTAGCTCAGTTGGTAGAGCGCCGGTCTGAAAAACCGGAGGTCGACGGATCGATCCCGTCCCTGACCACCCATCCGACCCCCGCCGATGCGGGGGTCGGCCGCGTCACCTCCGCCGGATCACGTAGCTCTCGTCTCGGAACCAGATGCGGCCATGGGTTCGCAGCGCCCTACGGGTGGCCTCGATGTAGGCGCCCGACTGGACGGCGTCGGTGAGACGGTCTTCGTCGATCTGCGCCACATATACCGCGGCGTTCCACGCGGCCAGGATCGCCGAGGTGCCGATGTGTTCTGCCGTCTCGGACGGCATCTCGTACATGCCGTATTCGAACAACGATTCCTCGTCCGTGAGCGGGTCGAGGTCGAACTCAACGGCCCGGTCGCCGAGCGTCGAGGCGACGGCGGCGAGCAGGTCGTGTCGGTCGGTTTCGAACGGGTCCTCGTCCGGCCAAACCGCGTGGATGATCTCCATGCCTGGGTCGTGGCCGTGGCCATGGACTCCGACGAAGAGGCCGCCGGGCGCCAGGGCCTCGGCCAGCGGAACCACGACGGTCCGGGCCTTTTGGTCGGCCGAGCTGCGCGCCCGGTACGGCTGGGAGGCGATGATGAGATCGAAGAGACCCTCGGTCCCAGAGGGGTCCGGTATCACCTGCTTGAGGACGAAGGCGCGGTCTGCTCGGTGGAAGACGTGGACGGCCGGAGTGATCGGAACCGGGTTGCCCGTCACCTCGCTCGTGCGCACCGCCCAGTCGCCGTCGATGGCGTGGTGGCTGGCCCTGATCTGTTTTGCGAAGTCGTGAGCGGTCGTGCCCTCCAGCGCGGTGACCCGAAAGGCGACGTCATGGCGATCGGAGGCGAGGCGGGGAGCGTCGCGATACGACAAGTTGGTGACGACGAAGACCAGTTCCGGGTGCTCGACCAACCGATCGGGCAGCCGATCGAGGGCGTGGCGAACGTCTTCGACGCTGATCTCCTTGCCCACCACCAGCCATGGCACATGCGGAAACACCTCGTGGAGTTCGCGCATGACGGCGGCCAGCACGGTCGCGTCGCCCATGCCGGCGTCGAAGACCCGCACCGCCCATTCGCCTGGTCGCACGCTCGCGAGTTCGCGTCCGACGCGTCCGGCGATCGCCGCCTTTTCGTTCGTCGTCGTGACGAACATCATGTAGGCGGCCCGCGAATCGAAGAAGCGTCGTGCGTCGGTCACGGAGGTCACGCTACCGATCGCTCGGACGGGTCAGGGACGCCGCCGGTCGCGCTTGCGTCGCTCGTCCCGCCGACGCTCGTCGCCGTCCGGTGGCCCGCCCTGGCGCCGCCGCCGTTCGCCCTTGCGGCGATCAGCGCCCTTTCTGCGTTCTTCGGGCTGGTCGTTACTCGCCATGGCTCCGAGCCTACGCAGCCGCGGGACGTCGTTCAGCTCATCTCGACTTCTCCTCACGGACCGTTTCGAAGGAGTCCGCGTCCTGAAACTCGAACTCGGCGCCCAACCAGTCAACACCCAGCTGGCGGATCGCGCCGGGCGAATTGCCGCGGCGAGTAGCGTCGGCTGCCATGGCACACCAGGCTCACGTCACGGTCCGTTGGTCGGAGCTCGATCCATACGAGCACGTCAACCACGCCGTCTACCTCACCTACTTCGAACAGGCGCGCATCGAAGCGCTGGCCGCCCTGGGA
>JBFKPQ010000115.1:0-7282 GCA_041628225.1 Acidimicrobiia bacterium
GCGGTGGCCGTCTTGGCGCGGGTCGAGGCCTCGTTGGCGATCATCCAGCAGGCCATCGAGAGCTTGACGGTCGACAGCAGGTGGCCCGACTGGGCCAGGTGGCTGTCGAACTCCAACGGGGAGTATCCGGGATCGAGCGCGCTTGTCGATCGAGTCGGTTGGGCGACCCCCAGTCGCTCCAAGAAGTGGGACAGTTGCATCGTGTATTCCCCTCCGGCTGGAGCTACACGGCCCCCACACGCCCTGGGCGTGCGTCCCGTCGGCCTCCCAGCCTCTCGCACCCTGTGCTCGCAGTCCCACCCGGCGGGCTTGAACACCCACCCTACGCGGTTCTCGGAGGAGGTGACGGGAGAGTTTCAGGTCACGCGCTGTCGGCCGGTGTACCTCTCGTCGTGCCACGGCTCGTCGGCGACAGCTGCCGCGATCTGAGCGACCGCGTTCCATACGTCGGTGTGCCTGGTGTACAGAGGCGCCAATCCGAAGCGAGCGACGTCGGGAGTTCGGAAGTCGCCGATCACTCCCCGGTCGACGAGCAGGCGCACGATGGCGTACGCATACTGGTGGCGGAGGCTCACCTGGCTGCCCCGCCGGTCGGGTGTCACGACCTCGAACTCGGGTAGTTGCTCATCGGCGAGTCGGATGAACAGGCCCGTCAGTGATCGGGACTTCGCCTCGACGGCGGCGAGGTCGACGTCGACGAACACGTCGAGTGCAGCGTCGAAAGCGGCCAGCGAGAGGATCGGAGGCGTGCCGATGGCGGCACGGTCGATGCCGGGCGCCGGTGTGAACTCGGGAGCGAAGGCAAAGGGGTCGGCGTGCCCGAACCAGCCGGTGACCGGGTTCTCGAAGGTCGGCAGGTGGCGCGGTGCGATGTAGAGGTAGGCCGGTGCGCCCGGCCCTCCGTTCAGGTACTTGTAACCGCACCCCACGGCGTAGTCGACGTCTGCCGCTGACACGCCGATCGGGAAGGCGCCGGCCGAGTGGGCCAGATCCCATACCGCCACGGCTCCGACCTGATGGGCGAGGGCCGTCAGGGTCGGCAGGTCGTGCCGTCGGCCCGTGCGGAAGTCGACCTCGGTCAACACCAATGCGGCGACGTCGTCGGCGAGCGCCCGGTCGACGGCATTTGGCTCCACGATGTCGAGGGTGGCGCCGGCGACCCGGCACGCCGATGCCAGCACATAGAGGTCTGTGGGGAAGTTGCCCGAGTCGGTCACGACGCGTCCCCCGTCGGCGTTCCTCACGGCGTTCGTCACGACCTTGTGGAGGTTCACCGTCGTCGAGTCCCCGACGATCACCGTGTCGGGTTCGGCCCCGATCAGTGCCGCCACCTTGTTGCCCGTCGTCCTGGGAAGGTCGATCCATGTGTCCCACGAACGGATGAGCCCCGCTCCCCACTCGTCCTCGATCACCTGTTGGAGCCGGCGTGAGACCCCCCGTGGAAGCGGCCCCAACGAGTTGCCGTCGAGATACAGCACACCGTCAGGCAGCTCGAACCGGTCGTGCAGATGCAGCAGTGGGTCGTCGGCGTCGAGCGCCCGGCAATCGTCGAGGGTGATCACACGTCGAGTCTGCCAGGTTTCACCCGGAGGCCGGATCAGGACATTCACCCATGGTCAGATCCCGGTTCCGGAGTGAGAATACGAACATGAAGACAGATACGAAGCTCGGCCGAATGGTGCTGATCGGCGTCGGGGTCGTTGCCCTGGCGGCCGTCGTCGTCGGCGGCGTGTTGGGTTCTCGGCGCACGATCGAAACCCACGACTTGTCCACTCCGGAGGGCGTCGTCCAGATCTACCTCCGGGCGGCGCTCGAAGGCGACGGCGATGCGGCTGTGCAATGGTTCACAGAAGAACTGCGCGCAGACTGTTCATCGGGCTGGTACGACGAGCCACGGCAGGCGACGCGAGTCGTGCTCGACGACGTCTCGATCGTTGGAGACACCGCCTCCGTCGACCTGACCATTCAGGTCAATCAGGATCCGTTCGACGAGTACTCGTACACCGAGCGGATCCATCTCGTCCGCCAGGCTGACGAATGGCGGATCGAGCAGGTGCCATGGCCGTACTACGGCTGCAGATAGGAAGGACACATCATGAGGTTCGTCGGTTTGCTCTCGCTGATCGCCACCGTCGGCATTCCGATCGGCATCGTGGTTCTGATCGTTCGTGCCGTCGGTCGTCGCCGCGGAACCGTGTCGACTACGTCGTCGGGTGAGACGGTGCGGCGGTTCTTCACGTACGCCGTGCTGATCGGCCTCGTCTCGATCGTGGCGGTCGCGGTCGCCGACCTGCTCGCGCTGGCTTTGCCCGATCCTGACCTGCTCGTGAACTCGACGACCGAGATTCTCGCCCGCTCGATCGCGTTCCTCGCCATCGGCGTGCCTGCGCTCGTCGCGCTGACCTGGTGGATCCGAAGGATGTTCGATGGCGATCCCGCCGAGCGGGACGCGGTGGCTTGGGCTGCCTACGGCACGGTCATGACCGTGCTGGCGTTGGCGCTGGCGGTCAGCGCGCTCATCACGACGGTGCGGCAATGGGCCGGCCTCGACGACTTCGATCCGACGGCCTTGGCCGATGCGGTGGTGTGGACAGGTGTGTGGGCGACGCACTGGGTCCTGATGGCGCGCACGGTCTCGGAACGCCGGTCGGTTCCGCACCTGGTGATCGGGTCCGCCATCGGATTGACCGTCGCCTTCGTCGGGTTGGTCGGACTGGTTCGTCTGGCACTGGCCGGCATCTACGGCAGCCTGTTCGATTCGGTGTTGGCCGAATCCTCCAGCCGCGACCTGTGGGCCTATGGCATCCCGTTCGTCATCGGCGGCGCGGTGTGGTCGCGATATTGGTGGTCAAAGGGTGTGCGCTGCGAGCGGACCGCCATCTGGCACGTCTACGTGCTGCTGTATGCCGTTCTGGGTGGCCTGGTCACCGCCGTCGTGGCGGCCTCGACCATGCTGTTCGCCGTACTCCAATGGTTCTTTGGCGATCCGGTGGACGCATCCGCCGTCCGTCACTTCGACGGTCTGCCGTTGATGATCGCCCTCGTTGCGGGCGGGTTCGGGCTGTGGCGGTATCACCGGAACGTCCTGGGTCCCTCCCAGCTCGCCGGGCGCAGAGAGATCGACCGGATCTACGAGTACGTCGTGGCGGCTGTCGGTCTGCTGGCGGCACTCTCGGGGCTCACCGTGGTGTTCGTGGCACTGATCGAGGCGTTGGCGCCGGTTGGGATCACCGAGCGGTCGTCGCCCGCCGATACGCTCATCGCCGCGGTCACGATGCTCGTCGTCGGGGTTCCGCTGTGGTGGCGGTTCTGGTCCGCCGCGCAACGATCCGCCGAATCGTCGATGACTGAGACGGCATCGCCGACGCGTCGGGTCTACCTGCTCAGCCTGTTCGGCATCGGCGGGATCACCGCCATCATCAGTCTGATCGTCGGCCTCTTCACCGTGCTGCGTGACATCCTCGACGGTGAGTTCTCCGTCGAGACGATCCGCGATATTCGGGTGGCCATCGCGCTGGTGGTGACGGTGGGGGCCGTGGCGGCCTATCACTGGTCGGTGTTCCGAGCTGATCGAGCGCGCCTGCCTGCCAAGGCCACCCCACGATTCGCCGAGATCGTCCTCGTGAACACGGTCGACGGTTTGAGCGCCCGGATCGCCGAACACACGGGAGCGCGGGTGACGGCCTGGCATCGCCTCGACGATGGCATGCCGCCGTTGCTCGAGCAGGAGGTCATCGATGCTCTCGCCGGAGTCCCGGACACGGTGGATCACCGCAAGGTGCTCGTGCTGGCCAGCCACGGGGATGTGGAAGTGATTCCGTACGCGGATTGAGTCCGCGTACAAACCGGCTAGCCTTGAGCCGCGCGCGCAACGCGCACGGCTCGCCAGGTCAGTGTCGAGTCCTAGATAGGTCCGCGGAGGCGGAGGTCGCTCACTCGATACCTGGTCGGGGAGCGGCTGTCAGAAAGGCATCAATAGCAATGAATATCTACGTCGGCAATCTGCCGTTCCGTACCACCGAAGCCGACCTCGAGTCCATGTTCTCGCCGTATGGCGAAGTCTCGTCTGCGGCCATCATCACCGATCGGGACACGGGCCGCTCGCGCGGTTTCGGTTTCGTCGAGATGCCCGATGCGGCATCGGCCCGCAAGGCCATCGAGGAGCTCGAGGGCAGCGACATGGACGGTCGTCGCCTGACCGTGAACGAAGCCCGGCCCCGCCGCTGACGTCGTTCTGGTTCTGATGGAAAGCCCGGCTTCGGCCGGGCTTTCTCGCGTCTGGCTTGTCGTAGATGCGGACATGACGGGGAGCCCTCGGGCAGTATGGGGAGCTGTACGGCGAAAGGCGACAAGGTGCGGTTCGGCATCCTCAGTACGGCCAAGATCGGCCGGGAGCATGTGATCCCCGAGATCCAAGCAGCCGAGGGCATCGAAGTGGTCGCCATCGCCTCGCGTGACGCCGACCTGGCTCGACGGGTGGCAGACGACCTGGGAATCGGGCGCTCGTACGGCTCGTACGAGGCGCTCCTCGCCGACGCGGACGTCGACGCCATCTACAACCCACTGCCCAACCATCTTCATGCGCCGTGGACCATGGCGGCGGCCCGGGCCGGCAAGCACGTGCTGTGCGAGAAGCCGTTCGCCCTCGATGCTTCCGAAGCCCGGTCCGTGTTTGCTGCCGCCGAGGGGGCCGGCGTCACCGTGATGGAAGCCTTCATGTATGGATTCCATCCGCAGTGGGAGGGCGTTCTTCAGCTGACTGCCGAGGGTGCGATCGGTGAGCTGCGCGGTGTGCAGAGCTGGTTTTCGTACTTCGGCCGCGATCCCGACAACATCCGCAACGTGCCGGAGTGGGGTGGCGGCGGACTCTACGACATCGGGTGCTACGCCATCAGCACGGCGCGGCGGCTGTTCGGCTCGGAGCCGGTCGAGGTGACCGCCACCTTGCACCGTGAGCCCGAGTCCGGTGTCGACGTGATCGCGTCTGGTGCCTTGCACTTCGAGACCGGACAGGCGTCCTTCACCGTGTCGACGAGGGCGGCCCTCATGCAGCGGGTGCAGGCCGTCGGTACCGAGGGCACGCTCATCGTGACGCTGCCGTTCAACCCGCGCCGCGACCGGCCGACCACGGTCGAGCTGTGGCGAGATCCGTGGTCGGATCCGGAGATCATGACCTTCGGACCGGCCGCTCAGTACGGGCTGATGGCGCGTGCCTTCGCCGATGCGGTCGAGAGAGGAACGGAGCCCCCGGTGTCGCCGGCCGAGACCGTGGCCAACATGACGGTCATCGATCAGATCTTCGCCGGAGAGAAGCCATCGGGTTGACGTTCGACAATGGCGGTCCGGTGGACGAATCGTTGCGCGTTCGCATCGTCAGAGCTTCGCACGAGCCACCGGACCTGCGGCCACCGACCTGCCGAACCATGTATGGGATACGGCGTCACGACTCGAGCGAGTTGGAGCCCGGTCCTTCGTTGGGCGCCCACGGGCTGCCGCCGGGCGCGAAGAGGTTCAGGGAGTGTGAGCCTGGACCATCGTTGGCGGTGAACGGCCCGGCGCCGGGCGGGGCAACGCTCATGGTCGCTACGGCTCCACTGAGCGAGTGCGACCCGGGTCCATCGTGTGGCGCCCACAGCTCGGTATTCGGTAGGTCGACCGTCAGTGAATGAGACCCAGGGCCTCTGGTGGAGGCCCAGGCGACGCCGGAGGTGATCGTCGCCAGCGAGTTCGATCCCGGTCCCTCGGTCGCGGCCCACCAGCCGGTGGCCGTCGGCGTCACGGGAACGACGGTGACCGCGGCCACTGCCCCATCGAGGGAGTGCGACCCCGGGCCCTCGTCGATCGCCCACGGGATTCCACGGTTGTCGTCACCAACGTCTCCGGTGACCAGAACGGCACCTCCAACGACCAGGAGAATCAGAACAACCCAGCGCAGCCAACGGACACCGGTCGCGGCCCGGCGCCGGTCACCGCGGTCGGGAGACTCGAGATCAGCCCGCTCGTCGATGGGCCTGTCGTCAGGGAGCGTCGGAGCGGTTTCCGGAGCTTGCTGGATGGTGTCTCGATCCAGGATGGTCATGACCACTCCTTCCGTTTCTTCTCTTGCGTCTCAAGTGTTCACCCTGGACCCTGGAATTGGCGGACAGCCCACCGTGGGACCTGTGGCACTACCCATGCGGTCTCCATGGAGCACACTGGAGGGTGAGATCGAAAGGCCGTCATGAATCCGGGGCAGTTGATCCGGGTATTGGGGCCTATCGACGTGCTGACCCCGACGGGACCGGTTTCGGTGGGTGGCGTCCGTGCTCGGTCCCTTCTCGGTGCCCTCGTCATCGGCGTCGGCCACGCCGTTCCCATCGACCACCTGCACGAGGTCATCTGGGGCGACGACCCTCCGGTGTCGGTCGACAACACAACGCAGTCATACATCTCGCACCTGCGCGGCATCCTCGGAACCGAAGCCATCGTCCGGTTTGATCACTCCTATGCATTGGATGTCGGGCCCGGCGACATCGACGCGTTGCTGTTCGAGCGTCAGCTCGCGGAGGCGGTCGAGGCTCGGGACGATCCCGAGGCGTGCCGGAGGCTCAGCCGCGAGGCACTGCGGCTATGGCGGGGTCGGGCGTTCGGTGACCTGGCCGACGACGAGCCATTCCGCCTCGAGGGTTACCGACTCGACGAACTCCGGTTGGCAGCCGTGGAGCTGAACCTCGAGGCCGAGCTTGCGCTCGGTCGTCACGAGCTGGTCGTCGGGGAGCTCATGGTGGCGGTCGAAGAGCACCCGTACCGCGAGCATCTCTGGCATCTCCTGATCCGCGCCCTGGCGAGCAGCGATCGCAGGGTGGAGGCTCTCCGGGAGTGCGCTCGGGTCCGTAGGATCCTGGCCGAAGCCGGAGTCCAACCCGGCGAGAAACTCGTCGACCTGGAGCATGCGATCCTGGTCACCTCCTAGACCGTGACCGTGCAGCTGCTCGCCCGGCTGAGTGGTCCGGTCATCCCGCTCCGTACCCCTTGCGTTTGTCGATGATGTTGCGCAACGGCCGCCCGGACAGGAACCTGTCGAGGTTGTCGCGGAACACGTCGACGATGTCGTCGTAGAAGGTGTACGTGTCGCCGCTGTGATGGGGGGTCAGAATCACCCCCTCGAGCTCCCATAGGGGACTGTCCGGCGGCAAGGGCTCGGTCGAGAACACGTCGAGGCCTGCGCCGGCCAGCTGTCCGGAATGCAGCGCATCGACGAGCGCAGACTCATCGACGGATCTCCCGCGGCCGATGTTGATGA
>JBFKPQ010000116.1:0-7274 GCA_041628225.1 Acidimicrobiia bacterium
GGACCGGTGACGATGCGCTTGCGTGCCCTCTACCTTGCGCGGGTCGGCACGGAGTCGCTGAGTGGCTGAGCCCCGTCGCGTGTCGATGTGGTCGGGGCCGCGCAACATCTCGACCGCCATGATGTACTCGTTTCGCTCGCGACCCGACACGGTGGTGGTCGATGAACCGTTCTATGGTCACTACCTGGCGCACACCGGGGCCGATCATCCCGGCCGAGCCGACGTCTTGGCGACCCAGCCGACCCGCCTCGAAGACGTCGTTGGGGAGCTACGGCGGACGCGCGGCAGGCCGGTCGTGTTCTTCAAGAACATGGCGCATCATCTGGCTGGCATCGACATGGCGGTGCTCGGCGAGTTCGAGAACTTCCTCCTCGTGCGCGACCCGGCCGACATGCTCGTCTCGCTCGATGCCACGATCGATCCGTCGTTGCGCGACACCGGTCTTCCCGACCTGGTCCGCATCCTCGACCATCTGATTGCGTCGGGATCCGAACCGATCGTGGTCCGATCGGAGGCGGTGCTCGACGATCCGGAGCGAACGCTCCGCACGCTGTGCCGGCGGCTCGACCTGGCGTGGGAGCCGGCCATGCTGGCCTGGGAACCCGGACCCAAACCCGAGGACGGCGTCTGGTCGGAGCATTGGTACGCGTCGGTCCATGCGACGACGGGCTTTGGTGCACGTCGGCAGGCGCGTCCGGTCCCCAGTCTCCTCGAACCGCTGCTCGAGGAGTGTCGCCCGCTCTATGAGCGCATCGTCGCGCACGCACTGCGGTGATCTGGTTACGACCGAGGCGGACCAGTGGGTATCCTCACGGTCCCGATTCGGGAGGAGAATCAGAACATGAAAAGACTCATTGCCTTACTGGCCGGACTCACCCTGATCCTTGCGGCGTGCGGCGGCGACACCGCCGACACGACGTCGGCGCCGGCGCCGGCCACGACGGAAGCAGAGGCAAGCCTGCCCGACCTCGGCGGGCGTGAGGTGACGGTGGGCGTCGAGAACGCCTACCTGCCCTTCAACTACCTGCTTCCTGGCGAGACGGAAGGCCAGGGCTGGGACTACGACGCCTGGCGAGCCATCTGCGAATTGCTCAACTGCGAGCCGGTGTTCGTCGAGGCCGGATGGCCGGCGGTCATCGATCAGGTCGCCAACGGCGAGCTCGACACCGCCGCCGACGGCATCTCGATCACCGACGATCGCAAGGAGATCGTCGACTTCTCCGACGCCTACATGGTGGTGCAACAGAAGCTGATCGTGCAGCTGGATGATGACCGGTTTGCGGACGCCGACGCCCTGCTGGCCGACGACTCGGCCATCATCGGGACGCAGGTGGGTACCACCAACTACGAGCTGGCCATCGACCTCGTCGACGAATCCCGTGTGCAGGCCTTCGATCAGTTCGGCCTCGCCATTCAGGCGCTCATCTCCGGCGATGTCGATGCGGTGATCATCGACGACGCAGCCGGGCTCGGATACGTGGGCGAGAACGCCGAATCGATTCGGACTCTCGACGGCTCGCTCCAGTCCGACCCACTGGGTTTCATCTATCCGCTGGGTTCGGAACTCGTGGGTCCCGTCAACCAGGCCCTGGCCGTTCTCAAAGCAGACGGCACGCTCGAGGAGCTTGGTCGGAAGTTCTTCACGGATGCCTTCACGGTGACGTACGACGATCTCGAGGGCTGAGCGACCCCTCGAACGATATGATGCGCCGGGCCCTTGGGCCCGGCGCATCCGCGTAGAGGGCTCACATGGACGACCTGCAACCCGATCCGACCAACCCCGGGCCCGCCTCCAGCGTCATCAGCTGGAGCGCTCACGACTTCCCCTGGTGGCTGGTGGGCATGGTGTCCATCATCGCCGGCATGGTGGTGCTCATCGTGATCACGGACGGCTTCCGGGACGCGTTCGGTGCCATCTTTCCCTGGCCCTTGATCGATACGCAGACGATCGACATCCCGGTCGTGTACGGATCGACCGGCCAGGAGGCGGTGGTCGAACTCGTCGTGTCCCGATCGTTCGTGTGGACCAGAGGCATCGTGCTCACCCTGATCCTGACCGTCGGGTCGTTCGTCGCGTCGCTGTTCTTGGGACTGTTCATCGGACTCGGCCGGATCGCCGAAGCGTCACCGGGCGCGACCCCGCTCGCCAAGGTGACCACGACCTTTGTTCGCAATCTCGCCACTCTGTACATCGAGTTCGTCCGGGGCATACCGATGCTCGTGTTCATCTTCGTGGTGGCACTCGTGCTGGTGCCCGACGTCGCCGACCTCTTCGACGTCGAGTCCCGATCTATCAGCAATGCGTGGCGAGGAGCCGCCGCCTTGGCGTTCTTCTACGCCGCCTTCATCGCCGAAGTGTTTCGCGCCGGAATCCAGTCCGTACCGGTTGGGCAGGTGGAGGCGGGTAAGGCGGTGGGCCTCACCGGCGGGCAGATCATGCGCACAGTCGTGCTGCCGCAAGCTGTACGCAACATGCTCCCAGCCCTCGGCAACGATCTCATCTCGCTCATGAAAGACACGTCGTTGGTGTCGGTGCTGGCGGTTCGCGAGCTGACCCAGATGGCGAGGTTGTACACGGGGTCGACCTTCCGCTTCCGAGAAGGATTCTTCATCTCCGCAGTCCTCTACGTGTCGTTGACCCTCGTCATGAGCCTGCTGCTCAGGTGGTACGAGAAGCGCATCGCCATCCCCGGCCGCTGAAGGTCAGCCGGGGACCGTTCGATGGTCGCCGAGATGGGACTTGAGCACGGACCAGATGTCCGAACGGCCGAGCTTCACCTTCATCGACGTCAGCGTCTTGATGAAGGTGGGAACAGCTGCGTCCGGATTCATCGGATTCGGCCGCATGACGTCGAGTACGGCGGGGGAGGGGCGCAACACGACGATGTCGGTGTCGGGCCACGCCTGCTTGATCATGGCGATCTCCACGTCGAGCGCCGACTTGCCGACCCGGTCGAACATGCTCTCGTAGAAGTAGGCGCCCTCACGCGCCTCCTCGGCCGCCATCGGCGCCAGCACCAGGATGAGATCGAGCGGCGTGGGGCTGCCCAAGACGACGTCGGCGTGCGTACCGGACACCACACCTCCGTCGACGTAGTGCTGCCCGTCGATCACGTGAGGCGAGAAGATCACGGGTACCGCAGAGGACGCTGCCACGGCGTCCAAGAAGGAAACGTCGGGCGCAGCCTCCGAACCGAAGACGACTCGCTCTCGCCCCTCGAGGTGGTACGCGGTGACGAGCGTCGGGCGGTCCGGCCAGCCGGCCCCGACCTGATCGCCGATCTGGACTCCCGCCCAGTCCCGGATGCCTTGCGCTGAGAATCTGCCCGGCGATCCCAGGATCAGACGGACGCCGGGCTGCCGCAGGCCGGGAACGAGACCGTGCCGTAGCCACCGGCGGACGCCACCTGGCCGAGCGCCCTTGAACATGTGGCGGGAGATGCGTTGGGCGACATCGCCGCGATCGTCGCTCTGTTCGACCATCGACGACAGCTCGAGCCGTCCGGCGCGCACGACGCCGGCCACGAACGAGCCCGCCGACGTGCCGACGATGACGTCCGCTTCGTTGGGGTCCCAGCCGGTCGCCATCTCGACGGCCATGAGAGCCGCCATCTCGTAGGAGGCGCCCGAGACGCCACCACCGCCAAGCACGAGTCCTACCCTGCTCACGGTCAGCCAGGATATACCGGCATCCCGGTCTGGGCGGCCATTCGGCTGCTCTAGATTTGCGATGACATGCTGCGACCCGTCGACCACCAAGCCGATCTGGATCGTCTCGAGCAGCTCTTCGAGGTGTGTCATGACGCTGACGGACACTGGCCGCTGGGGGAACACAAGTACCTCAGCCTGCGCGGCGACACGGCCGGAGCGATCGGCGTCGTCGCAGAACGCGAAGGCGAGATCACCGGCTACGCCCATTTGACGCCCGGATCGGTGTGGGGGGTCGAACTGGCCGTGCACCCGCTCGTGCGGGGAACGGATGTTTCTCATCGACTCATCGACGCGGCACTCGATGCGATTCGGGCTGCCGGCGGCTCGACCGTGCGCGTCTGGGTGTTCCAGGCCGGTCTCGCGGGACTCCTCGCCGAGCACGGATTCCACCAGGAGCGAGAACTCCGTCAGCTGCGCTGCAGCTTCCCGCCTCCGGCGCCGTCACCGCTTCCCGAGGGCGTCGAGTTGACGACGTTCGACCCGCACCGAGATGCCGTGCCATGGCTGGAAGTGAACAACCGAGCATTCGCAGGCCACCCCGAGAACGGTCAATGGACGATGGAGATACTGCAGGACCGGATGGCGCAACCGTGGTTCGATCCGGATGGCTTCCTGCTGGCGAAGTCAGGACGAGAGATCGCCGGCTTCTGCTGGACCAAACGGCACGACGATGGCGCCGGCGAGATCTACGTGATCGCCGTGGACCCGGATCGGCAGGGCCGGGGCTTGGGTGAAGCTCTCGTCACGCATGGCCTACGGTATCTCAGCGAAACCGGGAGCCGCGAAGGCATGCTCTACGTGGATGCAGCCAACTCGCGGGCGCTACGGCTGTACGAGCGGCTGGAATTCTGGGTCGATCACATCGACCGTGCGTTCGTGAAATCGCTCAGCTGACGTCGAAGCTGCCGAACCGACGCTCGCACGATGGGCAGGTCGGGTCGGACTCGGTGGTCGGAGCGTGGCACCACGGGCAGGGAAGGTCGTCGGGGGACGGGCCGGAACTGTCGACGAACTCGAAGTCGGTGAGGTCGATCGTTCTCCTCGTGCCGAACAACTGAAACACACAACCTCCCTTCGTGGCGTGGCCAGCCTACGAAAGAGGGCCGCGATAGTGGTGGATTTCGCGAACCCGCAGCCCGGTTCGGCGAACTGGCGTCTCAGCCCACGAGGTCGGTGAGATGATCGACGTGTCTGCTCAGGTTGTCGAGGCGACCTGACCGGCCTTCGGCCTCGCGGAGCAAGAACGACCCCAGGTGATACACGATCCACGGCGCCAGGTCCTCGTCCGAGAGGGAAGCGCCATAGCCTTCGGCGAGCGCCTGACTCGCCCTGGAGCCGATCTGGTCCGAGAACGTCCAGAACGCCAGGCTGAAATCCCATTCGGGAGGAACGACGGTTGCCCAGGCCCAGTCGAGCAAGGTGACCGTGCCGTCCTCGGCGACGTGGAACTTCTCCGGCCGCGGGTTCGTGTGCGCCGGCCCCGGCTCGCTCGACCGAGGAACCCTGGACGTCCGCGCGGCCTCGATGACCGAGGCCGGGATTCCGAGGCGTCCACGATACCGTTCGAGGCGAGCAAAGAGCGAAGCGTGGTCGGATGCCACCTGCTCTCCCGTCATGCCGCCGCTGAGATTGCTGAGCGTCGCGTCGCCGAGTTCGTGCAAGCCCTTCAGGATCGCTCCAGCCTGTCTGGCTGCGCCCAGATTCTCCGGGAGGGTGTCGAGGGTCCACAATCCCGGGTCCTTGATACGCATCCAGACCAAGCCGTCGCTCTCGGCGCGTTCGACGATCTGCGGTAGGCCTTCGAGCTCGGCGAGAGCTTCGAAGGCGCGTGCTTCGCGCTTCGCGGCGCCCGGTGATCCATAGACCTTCAGCAGGGAGGTTCCGTCGGAACGAAAAACCCGAAAGGTTCGGTTCGACCCACTACCGATCTCATGGATACGACCGCCACGAGCCAGATTGCGGGCCAGTTCGACAGCATCCATCCGTACCCCCTGGGTGGAATAATCGCGCTGGGCGTTACTCGACCGGCATTACCCTAGCCCGCAACCCGATCAGAACAGGTGACCCTTGCCTCTCGAATTGACCTACCCCGATGGCTCTGTCCACGGGTTTCCCGACGGAACAACCGGCCACGACGTGGCGTCATCGATCGGTCCGCGTCTGGCGAGCGCGGCGGTGGCGGTGGCCGTCGATGGAGCTCAATACGACCTGCACCGTCCGCTGCCTCACGGAGGCAAACTCGAGATCATCGCCGAAGCGACCGAGTCGGGCCGCCACATCGCGCGGCATTCGGCGGCCCACGTACTGGCTCAAGCCGTACTCGATCTCTTTCCGGACGCGACCTTCGCCATCGGCCCTCCGATCACCGACGGCTTCTACTACGACTTCGCGGTCGCCGAGCCGTTCACGCCCGAAGACATCGAGCGGATCGAACAACGCATGGCCGAGATCATCGCCGAAGATCAGCCGTTCGAACGGGTCGAGATGTCACGCCAAGAGGCGCTGGACGTCTTCTCGGATCACCGGTTCAAGGTCGAGATCATCGAGTCGGTCGACGACGATACCGCCAGTGAAGTCGAGGCGGGAGCGGCCGTGTCGGCATACAAGAACCTCGATTTCATCGATCTGTGTCGTGGCCCTCACGTCCCGTCGACCGGGCGGCTGAAGGCCGTCAAACTCATGCGAACCGCCGGCGCCTATTGGCGAGGAGACGAGAGCCGCGAACAGCTCCAACGGATCTACGGGACGGCATGGGAGTCCAACAAGGCACTCGAAGGCTATTTGCACCGCCTCGAGGAAGCCGAGCGACGCGACCACCGCAAGCTGGGTCCCGAGCTCGATCTCTACAGTTTCCCTTCGGATCTCGGGCCGGGACTGTCGGTCTGGCATCCGAAGGGCGGCATGGTGCGCAAGCTCATGGAGGATCATTCGCGTCGCCTCCACGAGCGGTTCGGGTTCGAGTTCGTGTTTTCGCCGCACCTGGCCAAATCCGACCTGTGGGCCACCTCCGGACACCTCGACTTCTACGCCGAGAACATGTATCCGCCCATGGAGATGGACGCCGGTCAGGAATACCGCGTCAAACCCATGAACTGCCCATTCCACGTGCTGATCTATCGGTCCCAGTCACGCTCGTACCGGGATCTCCCCATTCGGCTCTCGGAGCTGGGTGGCGTGTACCGCAACGAACGCTCGGGAGTGGTGCACGGCCTGCTGCGTGCCCGCGGATTCACCCAGGACGACAGCCATACCTTCTGCCGGCGAGACCAGGTGGCCGAGGAGTTGGCGATGCATCTCGATTTCGTCCTCACCTGGCTGCGCGACTTCGGGTTCACCGAATTCGAGGCGGACCTGAGTACACGTCCCGACAAGTGGGTCGGCGAGCTCGAACTGTGGGACGTGGCCGAGGACGCGCTCGAACGGGCGTTGATCCAGGCCGAGATCCCCTATGAGGTCGCGGCCGGCGAAGGTGCCTTCTACGGTCCCAAGATCGATGTTCACATCCGGGATGCCATCGGGCGGCGCTGGCAGATGTCGACCATCCAGGTCGACTTCGCGTTGCC
>JBFKPQ010000117.1:0-7233 GCA_041628225.1 Acidimicrobiia bacterium
ACCGCTTCGCCAACGGCGACCCGACGACCGATCCCGACGACGTGGTGGCGTGGGGATCGCAGCCTCACCATCGCGAGTTCCAAGGTGGTGATCTGGTGGGAGCGGCCGACCGAATGGATTACCTGGTCGGTCTCGGGGTCGACGCCATCTATCTGAACCCGATCTTCACGTCGCCTTCCAACCATCGCTACGACACGACCGACTACCTGACCGTCGACCCGGTGCTGGGAGGTGAGGATGCCCTTCGCCAACTCATCGATACTGCCCACCGACGGCAGGTGCGGGTGATCCTCGACGCATCGTTCAACCACGTCCACCCCCGCTTCTTCGCGTTTGCGGACCTGATGGCGCGCGGCGAGCGATCGGCATACCGCGACTGGTTCGTCGTGAATGACTGGCCTCCTCGGATTCTCCACCGCCCCGGCGGCGACGCCGACGGTTGGTTGGCGGTGTGGCGCGACGAGGTGGGCCTGCCGATCGAGGAAGTCGGTGGGCCGGGGCCCACCGTCGAGCCGACCTACGACGCCTGGTACGGGGTGCCCACCATGCCCCGGCTCGACCTCAGCCATCCGGCGGTGCGTTCGTACCTGCTCGATGTCGCCCGCCACTGGACCGGGTTCGGGGTCGACGGATGGCGAATGGACGTCGCCCGCTACGTCGATGTCGATTTCTGGAGCGACTTCCGGGCAGCCGTCAGAGAAGTGCGGCCGGACGCCTACCTGCTCGCCGAGATCATGGGGGACGCCGGTGCCTGGCTGCAGGGAGATCGCTTCGACGCCACGATGAACTACACGTTTCGCGACCTGAGCCTGCGGTTCTTCGCACGAGACGAGATCGACGGACCGACGCTGCTCGACGATGCGGCCCGCCTCTGGTTCATGTACCCCCGTCGAGTCGGCCTATCCAACCAGAACCTGCTCGGCAGTCACGACACGCCGAGGTTTCTCACGGAATCGGCCGGACAGGCTTGGCGGATGCGTCTTGCCACCGTCTTTCAGATGACTTTTCCCGGTGCGCCTGGGCTGTACTACGGAGACGAGATCGGCCTCGAAGGTGGCGATGATCCCGGCAGCCGGGGCGCGTTCGTCTGGGACGATCCCCAAGCCCACCCACAGCATCGATTGGTCGCCTCGTTGGCCGAGTTGCGGCGGCGCCACGCCGCCCTGCGAGTCGGCGGGTGGCGTCCGGTGCTGGGGCGGCGCCATCTCATCGCGTTCGAGCGCTACCTCGGTGGCCGCACGCTCCTGGTCGTCATCAACCGTGGGCGCCGAGCCGAGGTGCCGGTCGGGTCGGGTCGCGTGATATGGGGTGACGGGCGCCTCGATGCCGGACGGTTGGCGCTCCCGGCACGCTCGGGGGTCGTGGTGGCCCGGTGATATCCGCCGCCCCCGCCACCGGGCCTGGCAGCATGGCAGCGTGTCCGGAGTCGGAACCCTCAACGAGAAGTCGCTGCACGCCCAGTTGAAGGCGTGGTACGCCCAGCCCGGCGACCGCGCCGAGGTTCCGGTCGATCGGTTCGTGGTGGACCTCGTCCGAGGGCCGTTGTTGATCGAGATCCAGACCAGGAACCTGTCGGCGATGCGGAGCAAGCTGGCCGTGCTGCTCGATGACCATCCGATCCGGGTCGTCTACCCGATCGCTGCCGTCAAATGGTTGTCCAAGGTCGACGCCGACGGGGTGCCGTCGCCACGGCGCAAGTCCCCCAAGCGGGGGAGACCGCTCGACGTGTTCGGTGAACTCGTCTCGATCCCGACGCTGGTCGACCACCCGAACTTCGAGATCGAGGTGGTCCTCATCGAGGAATTGGAGCTCCGGGTCCATCGGCCCCGCCAGAAGCGGCGACGGGCGGGTTGGGCCACAGAGGAACGTTCGCTCGAGGGGGTCGTCGAGCATGTTCGCATCACCGGCGGAGCCGACCTGGTGGGACTCCTCCCCGAACTACCCGACCGGTGGACCACCGCCGATCTGGCCGCGACCGCCGGTATCCGACGGCGTTTGAGTCAACAGGTCGCCTACTGCCTCCGCAAAGCCGGACTCGTCGAACAGGTCGACAAGGTGGGCAACGCCGCCGTCTACCGGTTCACTGCTTGAATGTCGCTCGTGGAGCGGTCGTTTTCGTGGGCCTGGGTCGGTGTGTCGATGGTGGTCTTCATCGTCGCCGAACTCGTCATCGGCGGCCTGGTGGGTGGACTGGTGCTCGGCTATCAGTCGTATTCGCTCGAATTCACGCTGCAAGGACTGCTCCACCTCATCGCGTTCTTCATCGGTGGTTTCACGGTTGGTCTCATCTCGCCCGGCGCCCGCATCCTCGAGCCGGCCGTCGCCGGATTTCTCGCAGTCGCTCTCATGTTCGTGCTGACGGCATTCGTGCCCTATCCATGGTTCGCCTTCCGCCTGTCGCGCGTCCTCGTCGGTGGGACCATGGCGTTCGTGGCGGCACTCGTCGGCAGCTACGCAGGAGAACGTCTCACCGGCCAAGTGTGAACCCCGGGTACGCTCGGCGCATGCGTCTCCCGATCGAAACGGACCGGCTTCTGCTGCGCGAGGTAGTCCCGTCGGACGCGCCGCTCATCGCGGCGCGTCGTAGCGAGCCCGAGGTGGCTCGCTACGCGGCGTGGGATGCGCCGTACCCGTTGGATGCCGCAGTCCGGCTCGTCGAAGACGTGATCGCCATGGGCGGCCCGATCGATGACGAATGGTGGATGCTCACCGTCGAACGGAGATCGGACGGCTTGGTGGTCGGTGGACTGGCCGTGCATCCGTCGTTCAACCTGCGCACGATCGAAATCGGCTACGACCTGGCTGCCGGTTACCGGGGCCGCGGGTATGCAGCCGAGGCGGTGGCGGGCCTCGTACCGTGGCTCTTCGACACGTTTGAGGCGACTCGCATCACCGGGATGCTCCACCCCGACAACGTCGCGTCAGCACGAGTGCTCGAGCGAAACGGGTTCCTGTACGAGGGTCACACCCGCAACTCCTACTGGGTCGGGGACGAGAACGTCGACGACTTGATCTACGGGCTGACGCCAGACGACTGGCGTGCCTGGGTCGGCCGTACGCGAACGCCTCCGGACGACGTGCGTTTGGTGCCGGTCGACCAGGCCAACGAGTCGGCCGTCTTCCGCCTCAAGACCCACTGGTCACAGCGGCAGTTCGTCGCACCCATGGAGTGGTCGTATGCCGATGCGCTGTTTCCTGAGCTCGTGAACGGCGCTGCGCTCGATCCGTGGTTGCGGGCCGTCCACGCCGATGACGAACTGGTGGCGTTCGTGATGCTCGCCCTCCCCACGGACGCTCACCCCGAGCCGTATCTGTGGCGTCTGCTCGTCGATCGTCTCCATCAGCGGCGCGGCGTCGGGCGCCGCACGCTCGACCTGGTCGTGGAGGAGTGCCGCGGTCGCCAGGCCTCCTCGTTGGTCACCAGCTGGGCGCCCGGTCGAGGGTCACCCGAACCGTTCTACCTCGGATATGGCTTCGTGCCGACGGGCGAAATCGTCGATGACGAGATCGAGGCTCGGTTGGCCTGGTAGCCGTCAGATCCGGCCGGTCACCGCCACCCACGCCAGCACGAGCTGGGCGGCGAAGTACAGGGGGAGTCCGATGGCCTTGTTGGCGAAGGCGGCCGTGACGAATCGCTGTCGGGCTACCGCGAGGTCCGAGAGCCAGAACCCGATGGCGCCGACGGCCACCCACACCGATGACCCCGAGGCAACGGTGCCGAGCGACGTGACGACCATCGCCGTGATGACCACCATGTAGGCGACCACGGGGATGCGCAGGGGCGACTCGACGTGGGGGAGCAGCCATCGTCCGACGATCAGACCGACGACGACCACGGCCGCCGAGAGCATCGGTGAGCCCCATCGATCGGCCGACGCGACGAACGCCGCCGCGTAGGCGATGTGCGCCAGCAGGAACGAAACGAGGCCCGCCACGAACCAACGGGTCTGGTCCGAGAGCAGAAAGGCGTCTCCAAGAGCCGACAGCACCAGACCGGCGGCCATCACGGCGACGACGCCGCCGGTCGGAACACCTTCCGAGAAGACCACGATGAGGAAACCCGTTGCGGCGAGCAGCTTGGCCGGACCACGGACCCGGTGGTCCCGGTGCTCGGCCCACAGGAGGACGGCGACGGCCGCCACCGTCAGGGCGATCCCGGCGATCAGCACAGGTTGGCGAGCCGATCGGTGACCGCAGTCCAGGCCTCATGCGCAGGATCGATGAGCTCCATGTGACCGACACCGTCGAGCAGGACCAACTCCGTCTCGTCGCCGGCCTCGCGGGCGGCCGCGGCGAACTCACGGCTCTGGTCGACGGGAACCGCCTCGTCGTCGGTCCCGTGAACCAGCAGCGTCGGGACCGACAGCGGAAGAGCATCGATCGGGGACGCGGCCCGGTACAGGTCGGAGTGAGAGACCGCGTCGGCCAGAAAGGCGTCGACCGCCCCGTCGCCCAGGTCGTGGCCGGTCCGAAGATCCGAGACGGCGGCCAAACCAACGGCCAGACGGGGAACGACCAGCGGATCGGAGCCGATCGTGCCGCTCGGCTGTGCACGGCGCGCCGCTGACCAGAGGGCCAGGTGGCCACCCGCCGAGTGGCCGATGACGACGACACAGTCCAGATCGAGGTTCGCGTCGAGCTGGGCGACATGATCGACCGCGTGGGCGACGTCGAAAGCCGTGATCGGCCATCCGCCTCCGGTGCCGACCCGGCGGTACTCGACATTCCAGGTGGCCCAGCCTCGATCGGTCAGGTCGACGGCCAATCCGTCCATGAGATCCCGAGTCCAGTGCCGTCGCCAGAACCCGCCGTGGAGGAGGACGGCGACCGGGTGGGTGCCGTCGCCGTCCGGCACGCGCAGGTCGGCGATCTGATCGCCGACCGGACCGTAGGCGATCGTCTCCGGCGGCCGGACGAGACGGGCGGCGAGATGCTGGATGGCCCACCGGTAGCCGTCGATGCCGCGGCCATAGATGCCGTGCACGCAGGCCGGTCGCACAACCGACGTCGCTCGCCATGGCTCCCGTTCTAACACGTTGGAGATGTGGACTTCGACCGTCGGGATCTCGACGCCGGCGATGGCGTCGTGGAGCGCATACGAGGTATGCGTGAAGGCACCCGGATTGAAGACGATACCGTCGATCGTGCCGCGCGCGGCGTGGATGGCGTCGATGAGGGCGCCTTCGTGGTTGGACTGATACGTCTCGACGGCGTGCCCTGCGTCCGTGCCCCACTGCCGGCAGGTGTCGTCGAGCTCGGCCAGGGTGGTCGTGCCGTACACGTCCGGCTCTCTCGTACCCAGCAGGTTGAGGTTGGGGCCGTTGATCACGAGCAGGTTCGCCATACCGCCGGTCAGGCTAGCTCCGGTCCAGTAAACCCGCCGAGGCGCCGATACGAGTAACAGATGCAATCGATTCCGGGATCCCAACACGTGCCGATCGAGGAAGTGGTGGCGCTGCCCGAGCGCTTCGACTCTTTCTACCGCCGCGAGTTCTCGCAGGTGGTGGGTCTCGCATATGCGTTGTCGGGATCGAGAGTGGCGGCAGAAGATCTGGCGCAGGAGGCATTCATGGCGGCCCACGAGCAGTGGGACAAGATCAGCCGGTATGAGAAGCCCGGAGCCTGGGTGCGCCGAGTCGTGTCCAATAAGTCGGTTTCGCGGATGCGCCGCAAGGCGAGCGAAGCCCGGGCGCTGACACGCGTGGCGGTGCAGCGACAGGAGCCGTTGCCGGCCCTCGAACCCGTCGATGAGGAGTTCTGGGGAGCGGTACGGAGCCTGCCCCGCCAGCAGTCTCAGGCGATCGCCCTCTTCTATCTCGAAGACCGACCGGTGGCTGAGATCGCCGAGATCCTCGGCTGCGCGACCAACACGGCAAAGGTCCACCTCCACAAGGGGCGGCGAAACCTGGCGGCGCGGCTGGGACTGGAGGAGCCATCGTGACGCTCGACCAGCGCGGTCGCTCCGCCGCCGACGGCATCCGTACGTCGGTGTCCCAAGCCGATCTCCGCCTTCCCGTACCGGGCGCCTCGCCCGGCGCCATGCCGTTGGTGGCGCGCATGGTGTCGTTCGCGATGGCGGTGGTGGCGGTGTCGATCATCGGCCTGATGGCGATCGGGTTCCGAGGCGCGGGGGTGGTCGAGTCCGAACCGACGATCTCGTCGCCGTCGATCGTCGCCGAGCCGCAGGTCCTGCCGCCCCGTGAGCCGGCCACGCCACCCACGACGGCTGCCGAAGCGCCGCTCCCGTCGGTCACGGCGCCCCCGGCCACCACGACCCCGGAGGACGTGACGCCACCACACCTCGAGATCGACCATCCGATGGACGGTTCCGTCTTCACCGAGTCTGCGCTGCGGTTCTCCGGTGCCACAGAGCCCGGAGCGACCGTGATGGCCGGCCGTTTCGAGGCCGACGTCGCTGACGACGGGCGTTGGTCGATCGTGTTGTTCCTGGCGGAAGGCCCGAACCGGGCCACGATCACGGCGACCGATGCAGCCGGCAACGTGGCAGAAGCCTCCGTCGTCGTCACCTACCGCCCTCCGGTCGCCGAACCTCCCGCGGAGCCGCCCAAGGACGAACCACCCCCGAAGGACGAACCGCCTCCGGACGAAGAGGCATACGACTTCACGGCACATCAGGTGTTCGGCTCGTGCTCCGAGTCGCCGCCGTATGACGAGTTCTACGGTACGGCTGCACCCGGGACGCGGATCGTGGTGTGGGGTGGCAACGGCGAAGGCGCGGTGATCGCCGACGGGTCGGGCAACTGGGCGCTCCGGGTCGTGTTCCCCGAGGCTCCCTACGGCGAGACGATCGTGGTGACCGTCAAGAACTCGGCGACCGGCCAGACCAAGCAGTTCGAATTCGTGTCCTACGCCGGCGGCTGACCGAGCGTCCTGGCGACGTCCGTCACGAAGTCCCGATCCAGGGACGTGGTGCGCAGTTTCGTGCGCCGGTCGAGTTCGGCGACGGTGGCTTGGAGCACCTCGTCGACTTTCAGGGCGGCGGCCATCGAGATGTCTCCGGTCGCAGACGGCGAGAAGGAGAGACCGAGCGCGGCGTAGACGGGGTCGAGAACTGCGTTGATCCGTTCGGCGCCTGCCACGACGATGACGCCGCCGACGTGCGCTCCGCCGCGGATGATCCGCTGGCCGACCCCGATCACCTTTCGGGCTCCTCCGAGGTTGATCGAGTGTCGGCCCGGACAGTATTCGCCGGGGACCTCACCGACGCGTGCG
>JBFKPQ010000118.1:0-7173 GCA_041628225.1 Acidimicrobiia bacterium
CACGATGACGGAGCAACCCTCACCGGTCAGCACGGAGAGCCGGCGCATCAGGTGCGGTACGGCTCGTTCCCCGTACGACGGTGGAGCCCACGGGTGGAACCACCGCGGCCAAAACGTGGCCACATCCCAGATGATCCCGAGCGACCGCCGGAACTGCCGGCTTCGATACAGGCTGTTCATGGCGAACATGAGTCCGATGGGCAGCAGACTCAAGACCCATGCCGCAAAGGGAGCGACGCGTTCGACGAGGGGTTCGAGCGTTCCGGCGGGAAGGCCCGCTCCGAGGGCTGCCATCACAACGGCGGGCAGCGTGATGACGGTCTCCACTCGGTCTGTGATCCGGGCCGCCGACTCCGCCGAGCTCACCTGCCGGAGCCAGGCATCGTCTCGATCGAGATCGAGTCGAGCATCCGGGAAGTCGGCAGCGATCTCGGCCGGTGGACGACCCGGGTGGCTGAACCACACCCACGTGGCGACGAGCACGACGAGGATCACCCAACCGAGCCCGTAGACCGCGACCGCCTCGACGACGTCCGTCGGATAGTCCGTGCCGAGCAACCGTTGGGCTCGGAGCAGGACTCCTGCCCCGACCGCTGCGGCGATCCCCGCGCCGAGCACCGGCACCGCGGCTCGAAGGCTCAAGAGCGGCGGAGCGTCTTGATCCCATTGCGCGGCTGCCCATCGGCGAAGTCTCGAGACGAGTCGGCCCCCCGGTCCGGTCCTCGGAAGCATCCTGGTGGGAGGCGGTTCAGGAATGGTCGACAGATCGGTCCGACCGCGACGGATCCGCCGTGCGCCGGCCACGACCACGAAGCGCCAGACGTACCACGCCCATCGAGCCACGAAGAGGAGGAGAAAGACGACGAAGACGAGGCGGGCGGATACCACCAGGAGTGGCCCGTCCGGCGATCGATCGGGACCGGGCAATCGGACGATGCCGGCGATCGCCCACACCGTGGCGGCACCGGCGGCGCCGGCGACGAGACGGAACGGCCAGCCGGCGGCGGAGCCGACCGCGCCCAGGAGCGCGACGGCGACCACCACAACCGCCAGCGCGACCCATCTCGGAACGGCGAGGGCTGGCCCAGCCGTGCTCGTATCGGCTGCCTCGAGGGCGTGGACGGCGATGAGGCTGAGTGCGACGGCCAGGTGGATGAGACCCAACCGCCCCACGACGTCCGGGCGCGTCCAGAGCTGGCCGTCGAACAGACCCACCTGGTGCGCCGGATCGCCGGCGACCGGCGCGCCGGCGCGTTGTGGACGCCCCATTCCTGCGATGAGGGCGATGCCGACCATGATCAAGGCGGCCACGCCAGCCCCGACCGCCACACCACCCAACCGGTCGGTCGCCCACCATCGCCAAGGTCCGAGATACCAGGCATCCAGGCACGAACCCGAACACCGACCCCCGACGATGTCGATCGTGAGGACCGCGATGAGCGTCGTGAAGATGGCGGTCGCCAAGAGGGCCTCGAGCCGGATCGCAGCCACCGTGATCCGGGAACGCCTCGCCGAACCAGACTGGGGATCGCTCATCCAGCCGCCCACATTCATGAGGGCGAACGGCAGGAGGAACAACCAGAGCGCCCGGCTCCGGGCACGGGACGTGATACCACCCCACGAGTAGGCCTCGAGAGCATCGGCCGACGTCATCGACGGCATCCAGGAGGCCGGCCGGAAGAAGCCGGCGTCTTCCCCACCCGCGACGAGCCGTGTGTGAGGAACCCCGAGGAGTTCTTCGGGGCTGGCACCGCCCACGCCATGGATCCGCAACTCGGTCACGGTCGGTGTTGCCGACATCGCGCCACTCCTCTCCCACCTCGAAGTATGCCGCGGCGTTCTCAGCCGTGGTGGATCATTCCTCGAAGCCCTCGATCTGCTGACGTTCACGCACGAACGCAGTGATCGCCGCGATGTCGTCGTCGCTCAGACCCTCGACGGGAGGCATGTCGCCAAACGGCCAGTGGTGCGCTCGAACGCCGTTACGGACCGCCAGCACAAAGGCGGCATCGGCGTGGTGGCCGGGCTCGTAGACGATCGACAGGAACGATGGACCCGCCGCAGTCCCCCGCAGGTCGGCGCCGTGGCACGCCGCGCAGGTCCCCTGGTAGAGCTCGCTGCCGAGCGCCACCAGTCCGGCATCGACCGTCGTCGTCGCCTGCGAGGCGAGGCCCGATCCCCCACACGCGGCGAGCAGCAGCACGCCCACGAGCAACCTTCGCATCATCCGTCCAGATCCGTCGTGCGCAACAGCATGGCGTTGACCGCCACGATCACCGTCGAAAGGCTCATGAAGATGGCACCAACCGCCGGCGACAGGAGAATACCGGCCGAAGCTCCGACACCGGCTGCCAGTGGCAACGCCACGGCGTTGTAGCCGGTTGCCCAAGCCAGATTCTGCAGCATCTTCCGCCGGGTGGCACGCGCCAGGGTCAGCGCCCGGGCGACGTCGGCTGGGTCGTCATCGACGAGTACCAGGTCGGCCGACTCGATCGCCACGTTCGTGCCCGCACCGATCGCCACGCCGAGATCGGCGGTCAGGAGGGCCGGAGCGTCGTTGATGCCATCGCCGACGAAAGCGGTCGGGGCCGAGGCCTGCAAGCCGCGAACGATGTCAGCCTTCTCGTTGGGCAGGACGCGTGCGTGGTACTGAGCGATGCCCAACGCTCCGGCGACGGTGGCGGCGACCGCTTCGGCGTCGCCGGTCACCATGACGGGCCGCACTCCCAACTCGTGCAGGCGCTCGATGGTGCGACGTGCCCCGTCTCGAACCTTGTCGGCCAAGGAGACCACCGCTACCACCCGCGCATCGTCGATGATCACGACGGCGCTTTCACCTCGATCGTCGGCCCGACGGAGAGAATCGGCCAAGGTGTCGGGCAGCGTCAGCCCGAGTTGCTCAGCCCATTCGGCCCGGCCGACCCGGACCGTTCGCCCGCCGACCTGACCCTCGATCCCGTGGCCGGGCACGGCTCGCACGTCCTGCGCGGACGCCCACTCGGCACTGCCCGCAGCCTCGACGATCGCCACAGCGAGTGGATGCTCGGAAGCTCGCTCGAGCGGAGCCGCCAGACCGAGGGCTTCCTCCCGCGTCATCCCATCGGTCACCACGTCCGAGACGACGAAGCGCCCTTCGGTGAGCGTTCCGGTCTTGTCGAGAGCGACGAAGCCGATGTTCCGGCCCCGCTCGAAGGCTTCCCGATTGCGGACCAGGATGCCGTTGCGGGCGCTCATCCCCGTGGCATTCATCGTCACGAGCGGTATGGCGAGACCCAAGGCGTGGGGGCAGGCGATGACGAGAACGGTCACGGCCCGGGCCACGGCGAAGGTGAGCCCACCGCTGCCCACGATGACCCACCCGATGAAGGTCGGAACCGCCACGGACAACGCGATGATCGTCAGCCAGAATGCCGCTCGATCGGCGAGCACCTCGAACCGGCTGCGCGAAGCCTGCGCCTCTTCCACGAGACGCATGATCTGACTGAGCGTGGTGGCATCGCCGGTGCGGGTCACCACCACCGTGAGTGCTCCCTCGCCGTTCACCCCGCCGGCGATCACCTCGTCGCCCGGCGCTTTCTGCACCGGCCGCGACTCACCCGTCAAGAAGGCCTCATTCATCGTCGACTGTCCGTCGACGACGTCCCCATCGGCAGGGACCTGCTCACCGGGCCGCACGAGAATCTGATCGCCGCCGACGAGATCCGCTACCGCGACGTCTTCCAGGGAGCCTCCGGCGCCAACCCGGTGGGCCACGGACGGCACCATGGCGGCTAGATGCTCCAATGCCTTTGACGCCGACTGGATCGAGCGCATCTCCATCCAATGACCGAGCAGCATGACGTCGAGGAGCGTCGCCAACTCCCAATAGAACGGCTCGCCGTCCAGGCCGAGCGAAACCGCCAGGCTGTAGAGGTAGGCGACCGAGATGGCGAGCGAGATCAGCGTCATCATGCCCGGTCGACGAGACCGCAGTTCGGCGACACCCCCACGGAGGAACACGATTCCGGCGTAGAAATAGAGGAAGGTGGACAGAACGGGCGTCACCCAGCTGCTGCCGGCGAACTCGACGGCCTCGAATGAGAACCACTCCTGGATCGGTTCGGAGAAGTAGAGAATCGGGATCGTCAGGATCAGGCTGATCCACAGGCGGTCCCGGAACATCTCCGGAGAATGGCCGGCGTGCTTGTCGTGCTCCGCATGGTCGCCCGACCCACCGGATCGATGGTCGTGCCGCCGGCGTCCTGCCGCGTGGGAACGGTGATCGGAATGGTCCACGAATCGACGCTACTCGGGGCTGCTTGAATCAACGAGCGCATTCTTGGAGGAAGCATGCTGTACATCGACGGCCAGTGGATCCCTGCGAGCAGCGGACGCGAGTTCCCCGTCTTCGACCCAGCCACGGGAACCGAGATCGGTCGTGCCGCTGACGCTGGGGCTGCCGACGTGGCCGCCGCAGTGGCGGCCGCCACGCGCGCGCTACCGACGTGGTCGCGCCTCACCGCCTACCAGCGATCCGGGTATCTCTACGAAGCTCACCAACTCATGCGTGAGCGCACCGAGGATCTCGCCAAGCTGATGAGCCAAGAACAGGGCAAGCCGTTGCGAGCCGCCCGTTTCGAAGTCGGATATGCCGCCGACTTCCTTCTGTGGTTCGCCGAAGAAGCCAAACGGGTCTACGGCGAAACGATTCCATCGGCGCGCTCCGACCAGCGGTTCATCTCGATGCGCCAACCGGTCGGTGTGGTCGGAGCCATCACACCGTGGAACTATCCGATCTCGATGCTCACGCGCAAACTCGGACCGGCCTTGGCTGCCGGATGTACCGTTGTACTAAAACCGGCCGAGCAGACCCCGCTCTGCGCGGTAGCCACCTTCGAGATCCTCGCCGAGGCGGGGCTTCCGCCCGGTGTGGCCAACCTCGTGACGGCCTCGGATCCCGTGCCCGTCGGCACCGAGTTCCTGTCGAATCCGGCGGTGCGCAAACTCACGTTCACCGGATCGACGGAGGTGGGCAAACTGCTCGCCCGAGGCGCAGCCGAACAGATGAAGCGGTTCTCCATGGAACTCGGGGGCCACGCGCCGTTCATCGTCTTCGATGACGCCGATCCGGCACACGCTGCCAAAGGGGCGGCGATGGTGAAGATGCTCAACACCGGTCAGGCCTGCATCTCCCCGAACCGGATCTACGTGCAGCGAGGCATCCTGGACGGGTTCATGACGACCCTGAGCGAGCGAGTCGGCCGGATGCGGGCGGGCCGCGGACTCGCGGACGGAGTGAGCATCGGACCGCTGGTGGACCAGGCGTCGCTCGACAAGGTGGATCGACAGGTGCGCGACGCCGTCGCCAAGGGTGCTCGCCTCGTCATCGGTGGCGAGCGACTGACCTCCGACGGCCTCGACAGAGGCTGGTTCTATGCGCCGACCGTTCTCGACGGCGTCACCGACGACATGGTGATCTACCGCGAAGAGACGTTCGGACCGGTGGCAGCCGTGATCCCCTTCGACGACGAGTCGGAAGTGCTCGAGCGTGCCAACGACACGATCTACGGCCTGGCCGCGTATGTGTACACGCGCGATCTGGCTCGGGCTCTTCGCATGGCCGAAGGTCTCGACTTCGGGATCATCGGCATCAACGACATCAACCCGACCTCGGCCGCGGTTCCGTTCGGCGGCATGAAGCAGAGTGGCCAAGGCCGGGAGGGCGGCCGCGAGGGTATCGCCGACTATCTGGAGACGAAAACGATCGGGATTTCGATCTGAGTCATCTCACGATGTCGCGGAGTCCCGCGATGATGGCCGACTCGAGCGTCGGGCCTCCCCCGTGCCCGGCATCCTCCAGTATGACGAGCGTGCTCGTCGACCAGTTCCTGGCGAGCCGCCACGCGGTCTCCAGCGGACTCGAGACATCCAACCGTCCGTGCACCAGCACCGCTGGAAGCCCATCGAGGGCGGGAGCTGTGTCGATGAGTTGATCGCGGTCGAGGAACGCCGAGTTGCACCAGTAGTGGGTGACGAGTCGGGCGAAACGCAGCCGGAACTCGGCAGATTGAGACGCGAAGTAGGGCTGATGACCAGGGGTCAGCGAGACGTGTACGTCCTCCCAAGCGCACCACTCGTCGGCTGCCCAGTCTTGGTTGTTGGGGTCCGACAGGAGTACCTGATACGCCTCGATGGGCCGGAGATGGCGCAGGTGGGCCGGTAACGCGCCCATGAAGCGGTCGTGAGCCTCGGGGAAGATGCGTCCGATATCGACGGTGACCCAATCGACCTCACGGGCCGAGGTCGTGACGACGAGGCCGAGTACGAGACCCGTGACGCGCTCCGGATGGGCGTGCGCGTAGGCGAGGCCGAGGGTGGCGCCCCACGACAAACCGAATACGGCCCATCGCTCGACGCCCAGATGGACGCGCAGCGCCTCGATGTCAGCGATGAGATGCTGGGTGGTGTTCGTCGAGAGGTCCGTGTCTCCGTCGACCAGCGGGCGGCTCCGTCCGCAGCCCCGCTGGTCGAACAACACGGCTCGATAGCGGGGATCGAACCACCGTCGCGATCCCACCGAGCATCCGGATCCGGGTCCTCCATGCAGGAACAGCACCGGCGGGCCGTCGTCGTCACCGCAGGTCTCCCAGTAGATCTGCTGTTCATCCGATACGGACAGCAGCCCTGATGCGGTCGGTTCGGTCGCGGGAAACACGGGCCAAGCCTATGCCATCGAGCACCGCGTTCCGGCCCTCCCTAGACTCACGGGGTGAACGACGTCACGGGACTGGACATCGCTGGCCTCCTGTCTGAGGCCGGCATTGGAATCTGGACGTGGGATCCCGGAAACGACGTGGTGTATTGGGACGATACGACGCACGCCATCTACGGCCTGAAGCCCGGCGCATTCGATGGTTCGTTCGAGGCATACGCCGCCCTCATTCACCCCGATGACGTCGCCACCGTCACCGAACTCATCATGTCCCTCGCGGCGCGCGGTGGACACTATTCGACCAAACACCGGATCGTTCAGCCATCGGGCAGTGTCCGATGGATCGAAGGCCAAGGAAGGATCATTTCCGACAATGGAGAGCCGGTTTCGGGGTTCGGGGTGGTCTACGACGTGACAGACCGGGCCACGATCGAGGACGAACGAGACAGACTCCGTGACTCCGAACGGGCCGCCCGTGCCGC
>JBFKPQ010000119.1:0-7165 GCA_041628225.1 Acidimicrobiia bacterium
GAGTCGGGCTCATGACGAAAACAGGACTCGACGATGTTCAGCCGGGCGCCTGGCAACCAGCCTGGGTGTTCTGGATGGGCCGAAGCTCGAATGGCCTCATACGGCACCTGGAACACGATCCCGAGCCGCTCTATGGCGAAGGCCCAGAACGCCGACCGTTCGGTGCACGTCCAGCGATGAAACGCTCCGAAATCTGCGAAGCCCGTTTCGGCCATCGCAGAGGTCACGTTGGCCGCTGCCAGGGTGCGTTCGTCCGGGATCCAGCGCTCGAGCATCGCCTGAGGCAGGCTACCCGAGTGCGGCATCCACGGCAGCCAGCGCATGGATCGTGGTCGTCGGGAAGTACGGGACGTCGACGTCATCCGGACCGACGAGCAACTCGATCTCCGTGCACCCGGCGATGATGCCTTCGGCGCCGTCCGCGACCAGGCGGCCGATCACCTCGAGATAGCGATGGCGAGATTCGGGCTCGATGACGCCCCTCACCAACTCGTCGTAGATGATGTCGTGGACGACCGTGCGCTCACCGGCGGTAGGCACGCGAACATCGAGCCCGTGGGATCCGAGGCGACCGGCGTAGAACGCACCCTCCATGGTGTAGCGAGTTCCGAGCAACCCGACGCGCCCACAATCGGCGGCTCGCACCGCAGCCGCCGTCGCGTCGGCGATGTGCACAAACCGGCTGCCGACCTCGGCCACGATGGCGTCGGCGACCCGATGCATCGTGTTCGTACACAGGATGATGACCTCCGCTCCCCCGTCCGCGAGGCGTCGGGCGTCCGCGGCGAGCAGTTCACCCGCCTGCGCCCAGGCTCCGGCGGCCTGAAGTCGGGCGATGCTGTCGAAGTCGTACGAACGGATGATCAGGTCCGCCGAGTGCAGGCCACCGAGTCGCTCTCGCACGGCTTCGTTGATCAAGCGCTCGTAGTGGATGGAGGACTCCCAACTCATACCGCCGAGCAAACCGATCGTCTTCATCGGTCCGTGCGCCGGCCATGCACATCGACCAACTGACTCGGCACCATGGCCGGGCACGTCCGAGCCGGATGTGGCGCGACGGCGGCGACGGGATCGACCTGTCCGGCCGGTCGACCGGTCACCATCGTGAGTGCACATACGACCGCAGGTACCGGTCATAGATGGCGGCTACTTCGGACATCGTCTCCTCATCGAGTGCCGGAAGATCGGCTGCTGCGACATTGTCGAGCACTTGCTGCGACGACTTGGCCCCCGGGATGACCACCGACACGGCCTCGTGCATGAGAATCCAACGGAGTGCGAACTGCGCAAGGGTGTGACCGGCGGGAACGAGCGAGGCGAGTTCGCGCGCCGCCAGCAGACCCGTACCGAAGTCGACGCCGCTGAACGTCTCACCGAAGTCGAAAGCCTGCCCGTGCCGGTTGTAGTTTCGGTGGTCGTCGGGTGCGAAGACGCGGTCGGCCGTCATGGCACCGGTGAGAAGACCACTCGCCAACGGCACGCGCGCGATGACGCCGACGTGTTCGTCGCGCGCCTGTCCAAACACGGCGGCAGCCGGCTTCGGACGAAACATGTTGAAGATGATCTGAATGGTGGCCACCGCGGGATGTTCGATGGCCACCAGGGCTTGGCGGACAGTCTCCACACTCACGCCATAGTGGGCGACCACGCCGTCGGCCACGAGCCGTTCCATGGCCTCGAACATCGTGTCGGTCTCATATGCATCGTCCGGTGGACAGTGGAGCTGCACGAGATCCAGTACCTCGACGCCCAGGTTGGCGCGGCTCCGGTCTACGAAGCGCGCCAGGTTGTCGTAGGAGTACCCGGCTGCGACGTGGGGGTCGAGGCGCCGGCCGACCTTGGTCGCCACGTACACCCGCGACCCTTCCCACGCGGCCAGCGCATCGGCGATCCGTCGCTCGCTGCGACCGTCGCCGTACACATCGGCGGTGTCGATGAACGTGACGCCTTCGGACAGGGCGGCGCGGAGCGCATCAGCCGCCTCGTCATCGTCGACCTCACCCCAGTCCGCCCCGATGGCCCAGGCCCCGAGCCCGACCTCTCCTACCTCGTAACCGGTGGAACCCAGCGTTCTCGTGCGCACCGTCGCTCCTCACCTCCCCGCGGAGGCTACTTGCCCCGCTCGTGAACGAAGACTCCCTCGACCATCGTTGCGTCGACGGTCACCGATCCGAGATCGTCGAACGGATCGGCGGACAACACGACGAGGTCGGCGGCCCAGCCGGGCTCGATCCGGCCGCGGCGCCGCTCCAGGTGGTTGACGAAGGCGGATCCCGCCGTGAAGGCCATCAGGGCGTCAGCGAGCGTGATGCACTCCGACGCGAGAAACGGCGTGGCATCCGCGTCCCCTGGAGGACGCCGCTCTACGGCGACACCGAGCTGCGCCAGCACGTCCACGTCCGACACGGGCCAATCACTGCCCATCGCCAGGACCGCTCCATGGCGCAACAGCGACCCAAACGGGTACTGCCAATCCCCTCGCTTCGGTCCGAGGTACGGAAGTGTCAGGTCGGTCATGGCGGCATCGGCACATGCCCAGAGCGGCTGGGCATTTGCGGCGACCCCGAGCTTCCGAAACCGAGGCAGATCGTCCGGATGGACGACCTGGATGTGGGCGATGTGAGGACGCAGCTCGCCGCCTCCGCCGGCGGCTGCGACGGCATCGAGTGCGTTTCGCACGGCGGCGTCTCCGATGGCATGAAAGTGGGGTTGGAAACCGGCGGACATGATGGCGCCGACGACCCCTGGGAGCGCCGCAGGGTCGATCATGTCGATACCGAGGTTGCCGGTCGGGAGTCCCGCATCGTCGACATAGGAGTCCAAGAGCGCGGCCGTGAAGTTCTCGACCACTCCGTCGAGCATCAACTTCACCGCGTCGGGCCGGTAGCGCGCCGTGCCCTCGTTACGGGCCTCCCTCATCCATGCCAGCTGCTCGGGACCCGTCGCACGATCCCACCACAGCGAGCCCCGCACCGTTCCGATGAGTCGATCGGTCTGGTCCAGCCGGACATAGGCGCGGTGGAGATCGGAGGTCACCCAGGCGTCTTGCCAGGCCGTGACTCCCGCCGCCAGCAGCCGGCGTTGGCCGGCCAGTACGGCCGCCTCGACCTCGTCGGACGTCTCACGCGGCAGTAGCCGCGCCACGATGTCCATCGCACCCTCATGGAGGGTGCCCTGGGGACGGCCATCGGGATGGCGCTCGATGCGGCCGTCGGGCGGATCGGGTGTGGTTCGGTCGATGGCCGCCAGGGCCAGTGCCCGGCTGTTGACCCAAGCCGCATGGCCGTCCGCCACCACCAGGTAGGCGGGCCGGTCCGGGACCAGCCGGTCGAGCGCTTCGGCCGAGGGAGTGCCACGGGCGAACCATTCGAACTTCCATCCGCCGCCGGTGAGCCAGTCGCCTCGCCAGGGACCGTCGTACGCGCCGATCACCGCTTCCGCTTCGCGCCGCGACCCGAGCTCGGTCACGTCGCACGTCAGCTGCCGCCGACCGCCGTGCAGCGGGTGGACGTGTGCGTCCTGGAAGCCGGGGCACACCATCCTGCCCGCGAGGTCGACGACCTCGGTGTTCGGACCGATCAGGTGTGACACCGTCGCATCGTCGCCCACTGCGACGATCTCGGACCCGAGCACCGCAAGCGCCGAAGCACGGGATCGCGCCGGGTCGGCCCGAAACACCGACCCTCCGGTGAAGACCCAATCCGCAGGCATGGCGACCAACGAGGAGGGGCGCCCGCGGGCGCCCCTCCGATCGTCAGCTCTTGGCTTCTGCCAGCTTGTCGGTGAAGTTGATCTCGTAGTCACCCGTGTCCGTGATGACCTCGGTCTTCGCCGACTCGGTGGCCGAATAGAAGTCCACGACCTCTTGGTCGAGGAACGGTGTCGCCGCGGCGTTCGGGGAGCCGTAGTAGTTCCAGTTCGTCAACGCGGCGCCGTTCTCGGCATCCAGCAGGAAGTCGATGAACGTGTGCGCCGTGCACGGCGCTTCGGACACCGTGGGAATCGCCATGTTGTCGATCCACAGCGTGGCGCCTTCTCGCGGGAGGATGTACGTGAACGAATCCGGGTTGTCGGCTTCGCCGATGGCCACGATCATGTTGCCTGAGTAGCCGTGAGCCACCGCCACCTCACCGTTCACGAGCGCTTCGTCGTATTGGTCGGAATCGAACGTGGCGATGTTCGCCTTGGCGTCCTTGATGAGTTGGGCTGCCTCGTCAAGGTGATCCAAGTTCGTGTCGTTGAGCGAGTAGCCCAGATACTCCAGCGCAGCACCCATCGTCTCGCGCGGGTCGTTGAGGAGGCTCACACCGCCCGGGAAGTTGGCCGTCAGTTCGGGGTCGAACACGAGCGCCCAGCTCTCCACGAATGCGTCGCCAACGAGGTCGAGGTTGACGCCCAGGCCGGTGGTGCCGTATTGGTAGGCCACCGAGTACGCCAGGTCCGGGTCATACGGTGGCGCCTGGAAGTCTTCCGCCAGGTTGCCGATGTTCGGGATCGCGTCCTTCTGCAGCGGAAGCAGGAGGCCTTCGGCGATCATGATGGCGATCATATAGTCCGACGGGACGACCAAGTCGTAGGCCACGCCCGACTGCAACTGGGCCAACATGGCCTCGTTGGACTCGTAGAACGACTCGACGACATCGACGCCATACTCTTCTTCGAAGGCGGCGATGAGATCCGGATCCATGTACTCCGACCAGTTGTAGAAGTTCAGATCGCCATCGGTCTGGCCGGGTTCGCAATCGACCGCGGCGGCCGTGCCGTCGTCGCCGCCGCATGCGGCCAAGACGAGTGCGATCGAGAGCATCACCGCCGTGCTGTATCGCCAGCGCAAGCCTTTCATGGTTCCTCCTGTGTCAGCTGCTTTCGGGGACTTCGGACATCGATTCCGCAGCCACGGATACGTTACTGCCTCCGCCTCGCTGGAACACGAGCGAAACGGCCACCAATGCCATCGACGCGACGAGCATCACGGTGCTCACCGCGTTGATGAGCGGGGTCACGCCGCGCCGGACCAAGCCGAAGACGTAGACGGGCAGCGTCGTCGCCCCGGGTCCGGACACAAAGCTCGTGACCACGACGTCGTCGAGCGACAAGGTGAGCGCCAGGAGTGCACCACCGAGTACGCCCGGCAGGATGAGCGGAAGGGTGACGTGGCGGAACGCCTGCCACCGAGTGGCGTACAAGTCGGCGGCCGCCTCCTCGAGGCGATGGTCGAGCTGTCCGAGCCGGGCGCGAACCACGACCGCCACGAACGAGATGTTGAAGGCGATGTGCGACAGCGAGATGGTGCCGATGCCGAAGTCCGGACGGACGCCCAAGAGATCACCCATCATCCGGAACGACTGGGCGAAGAACAGCAGCATCATCACGGCCATGGTGACGTCGGGGATGATGATGGGAAGGTAGACGAGACCGTCATAGACCCGTTGGCCACGGAACCGGAACCGCTCGAGCGCCAAGGCGGCCGACGTGCCCAAGACGGTGGAGATGACCGTCGAGATGGCTGCCACCGTCAGGGAATTCCGCAACGCCCGCAAGACGTCGTCGTTCCGGAACATCTCGCCGTACCACCGCAACGATGGCTCGGTCCAGATCCCGACATTGCGGTTGTCGTTGAACGAGAAGACGATGAGCACGAGGATCGGCGCGTAGAAGAACGCGAACACGACCCACGAGTTGGCGGCGAGGAGGCGTTCCACCGGGCTGCGCGGGCGAATCCCGGCCGCGCTCATAGGTTCCTGGCTCCCGATCGGAAGTACACGATCGTGGCAGCCAGCATGACGGTCATCACGGCGAACGACAGCGCCGAGCCAAATGGTTGGTTCCGAGCCGCCAGGAACTGGCTCACGATGTAGTCGCCCAGCAATGTCGTACGTGCACCACCGAGAATTGCCGGAGTGACGTAGGCGCCCAGCGAGGGGATGAACACGAGAATCGAGCCGGCGACGACGCCCGGGCGCGAGAGCGGCCAGGTGATCTTCCGGAACGCCGTCCACCCATTGGCATAGAGATCCCGTCCGGCTTCCACCAGCCGCCAGTCCATGCGTTCGAGCGCGGCGTACAGTGGCAGCACCATGAACGGCAGAAATCCGTACACGAGGCCGATGAGCACCGCCGTGTTCGTGAAGAGAAGTCGGATCGGTTCTCCGCCCATCGCTTGTGCGAGCTGTGAGACGGGACCGTCCGTGCCGAGCAGCACCCGCCAGGCGTAGGTCCGGACGAGGAAGTTCGACCAGAACGGGATCATGACCATCACCAGCAGGATGTTCCGAAGGCGCGGACCACGGGTGGCGATGTAGTAGGCGAACGGATACGAAACGGCCAGACAGATCAGTGTCGTGGCGATCGCCAGGACGAGCGACCGGAGGGCGATCTCGCCCACCAGGGGATCGAAGAGCCGGCGGTAGCTGGTCAAGTTCCAGTCCCGCAGCTGGGTGAGTCCGGTCGAGCTTCGGGTCGCGAACGAGTAGACGAACACGATGACGAGCGGAACCGCGAAGAACAGCGTCAGGTAGAGCCACGACGGCGCGGCGATCAGGAGCCCGCGTCGAGCTGCAGCCCGTTCGGCGGCCGCTTCGAACTCCGGCGTGACGACCGGCGCTTCGGGGGCCGTCATCAGTCCTGCACGACCGTGGTCGCCACCGGGTCCCACACCACGACGGTCTCCTCCCCCACCTCGTACAGCTCAACGCCGGGACGGTTTTCTTCCTTCGCTTCGATCACACCGGCGGACGTGTCGACGTCGTAGTAGAAGACGTCGCCGTGGTAGATCCGCCGGACGACCTTCCCCGTCACGCGGTTGCTCCCATCCGGAATCGCTTCGTCGAGGTCGTAGAGGCTGAGCCGCTCAGGGCGAATCGCAACGGTCACGTCCTCACCCGAACCTGCGCCGGTACTCGCATGGATCACCGTGTCCCCGAGCAACCGCACCGTCGAATGGTCGACCGCGACGGCCGGCAACAGGTTGATCTCACCGATGAAATCGGCGACGAACCGCGAGGTCGGGTGCTCGTAGATGTCTTGCGGCGCACCGACCTGCAGCAGGCGTCCGTCGTGCATGACACCGATCCGGTCGCTCATGGTGAGCGCCTCGTCCTGATCGTGCGTCACGTAGACGAAGGTGATCCCGACGCGGGCCTGGAGTTCCTTCAGCTCTACCTGC
>JBFKPQ010000120.1:0-7058 GCA_041628225.1 Acidimicrobiia bacterium
GCCCTACAAGCTCGTGCCTGCGCCGACGGATGGTCCAGCCAAGTGGGAGACGGGAACCCAGAGCTTCGAGAGCTTGGCCGGCGTCACCGCTGCGGTGGACTATCTGGCCGGCGTCGGCGTCGGAGCCTCACGACGCGCCCGCCTCTTGGACGCCATGGGGGCAATCCAAGAGTACGAAGCCGAGTTGTCCGAGCGGTTCCTCGCCGGTATCGGCCAACTCGACCACATCAGGTTGTACGGCCCACCCGCCGGACGGCGGGCGCCGACCTTCGCGATCGAGGTCGCCGGCATCTCGGCGGCCGACGTGGCACGCCGACTCGGCAAGCTCGGGATGTTCGTGTGGGACGGCCACTACTACGCCGTCACGGTCATGAACGTGCTCGGAAAGGAGCCCGGGGGCCTGGTCCGGATCGGATTCACGCACTACACGACCATCGATGAGGTCGACCGTCTCCTCGAAGCACTAGCCGGTCTCCGTCAGTCGTACTGATCCCATTCGGCTTCGAGCGTCGCAGCCAGGTGAGGCCCGAACAGGGCGGGCTCCAAGAGGAACGAGTCGTGCCCCTTTTCGGAGTGGACCGTGACGCGTCGCACCCGCTTGACACCGGCCTGTCGAAGTGCGTACGCCAGCTCCTCCTGTTCATCCGGATAGAAGCAGACGTCCGAATCGATAGAAAAGATCATGAACTCCTGATCGGTACAACGAGCCAGCACGTCCATCAAGTCGTGCTGTCCCGCCTCTTCAACGAGGTCGAAGTGCTGCCACAGCTCCATGAATCTCAGGTACGTGTTGGCGTCGAAACGCTCGAGGAACTTCTGGCCCTGGTACCAGAGATACGACTCGAGCGGGTGCTGGATCTCATATCCCTCCGGACCCTCCTCGATGAGGACATCGTGGCGCGCCCGCTCGGCCATCGCCGCCAACGACACGAACGTCTTGTGGCCGATCATGCGCGCCAGAGCCAGGCCGGCGTCCGGGTGCGGACCGTCGTAGTAGTCCCCGCCGCGGAAGTTCGGATCGTTGAGGATGGCGTTCGTCTGTTCGAAATTGTGGATGAACTGCAGCTCGGTCGTTCTCAGTCCGGCCGCGATCGGGATCACCTTCCGGACTCGCTGCGGGTAGCGGGTGGCGAGGCTCAGGCACATCATGCCGCCGACCGATCCACCGGTGACCGCATGCAGGGTGGAGATACCCAGGTGGTCCAGAAGGGCCACCTGGGTATCCACGACGTCGGCCACGGTCAGGTGCGGAAACGTCGAACCGTAGGGGCGTCCGGTCGCCGGGTTGAGCGAAGCCGGGCCGGTGCTGCCGTAGCAACCACCGAGGTAGTTGGCCCCGATCACGAAGAACCGGTTGGTGTCGATCGGCCGACCCGGCCCCACGAACGACGTCCACCAGCCTTCCCGACACTCCGCCGACCACTTCGACACTCCTGGCACTTCCTCGGTCCATCCGCTCAGGTGCTGGCTACCCGTGAGGGCGTGAAACACCAGCACGGCGTTGTCACGGGCATCGTTGAGTTCGCCATACGTCTCGTAGGCCACGCGCACCTCATCGAGCCGTTCGCCGCTCTGCAGCACCATCGGGAGGAGCGAGGCCGGATAGTCGAAGAACTCGGTCGGCATGACGATCAGGCGACCACAGGCTGTCGCGCCGCAGCGAGCGCTCTCGCGAAGTCGGCCTGGATGTCTTCGATGTGCTCGATGCCCACCGACACGCGAACGAGGTCCGGACGTACTCCTGCCGACGCCTGCTCCTCGGGATCCAGCTGTTGGTGCGTCGTCGACGCCGGGTGGATGACCAGGGTCTTGGCATCGCCGACGTTCGCCAGGTGGCTCGCCAATTCCACCGAATCGATGAAGGCCCGCGCGGCTTCGTAACCGCCCGCCACCCCGAAACTCAGGACGGCGCCGAATCCGTTGGTCAGGTACTTCGACGCGGTGCCGTGCGACGGGTGCGAGGCCAAACCTGGATAGTTCACCCAGGCCACGTCATCTCGAGCCTCCAGCCACGACGCCATCGCAAGGGCATTGTCGGCGTGCCGCTGTACGCGCAACGACAGCGTCTCGAGACCCTGGAGCAACAAGAACGAGTTGAACGGTGCCTGGGCAGCCCCGAAGTCGCGCAAGCCTTCGACCCGCGCCCGGATGGCGAAGGCGATGTTGCCGAACGGCCCATCAGGTCCGAAGACATCGGCGAACACGAGACCGTGGTAACCGGGCGCTGGATCCGTGAACAGCGGGAACCGACCGCCGCGCCAGTCAAAGTTGCCGGAATCGACGATCACCCCACCGATCGTGGTCCCATGCCCGCCGATCCACTTGGTGGCTGACGCGACGACGATATCGGCACCGTGGTCGATCGGACGGGCGATATAGCCGGCGCAGCCGAACGTGTTGTCGACGATGAGAGGAATGCCGTGGCGATGGGCGACGTCGGCGAGCGCCTCGAAGTCGGGCACGACGTAGCCGGGGTTGGCGATCGACTCGACGTAGAGCGCCTTGGTCCGGTCGGTGATGGCCGCTTCGAAGCCGGCCGGATCGACGCCGTCGACGAATCGAACGTCGATCCCAAGACGCGGAAGTGCCACTTTGAACTGGTTGTACGTTCCGCCGTACAGATAGCTCGACGAGACGATCTCATCCCCGGCCTGGGCGATCGTGGTGATCGCCAGCAACTGAGCAGCTTGCCCGGAAGAGGTGGCGACCGCCGCGACGCCACCTTCGAGTGCGGCGATCCGCTGCTCGAAGACATCGGTCGTGGGATTCATGATCCGGGTGTAGATGTTCCCGAACTCCTCGAGTCCGAACAGCCGGGCGGCGTGGCCGGAATCATCGAAGGTGTAGGACGTGGATTGGTAGATCGGTACGGCCCTGGCGTTGGTGCCAGGGGCCGGCTGCTGGCCGGCATGGACTTGCAGTGTTTCGAAATGCACGATGTCTCCTTGATGGTCGGTGTCGTCAGCCTGCGCTGCCCTCTCGGGTGGTGGCTGACGTCACACGGAACGGACCACCCGAGAGCGCGGCATCGTGTGACACATGGTGTGCGGAATGTGCTGCATCGTTGCCACCTTCGACCGTCCTCTCCCGCGTGCTCTCCGCACCTCGGGCGGACCAGGCCACCGTTGGCAACTCATCGATCAGGCGTTGGCACCGGCGTCGACCCGTGGGCCGGCTGGTTGCCGCGGTTTCGCAGGGCCTGTCCCTCCACCGCTCTGGATGAGCACGTTGGCGGCAGTATGCGGATTCTGGTCGGAGCTGTCAAGGACGCGCCGAAGGCGCACTCGGGGCCCTCCCACATCCGACGAGTGCGCCTTCGCACGAACCTGCGGAGCTTCTCCGCTGCTCCGCAACGTATCACGACCGACATGGCGGCACCCGAGCGGTTCCGGTGGAACGCCGCGTGACTAGTCCTCGCCCAAGAAGCCGACCAATGCGTCCAGGACCGCGTCCGGTGCTTCGAGCATCAGCATGTGGCCGGCACCGGCGACCTCGACGATGCGGCCGTCTGGGAGAGCTTCCTGCAGTCGGCGGGAGCCTGCGAACGACGTCATCTTGTCCTGGGACCCCGCCACGACCAGTGCTGGACATGTCACTCGCGCGGCGATGGCGTGCGTCGGGCCGAGCGCATCGCAGGCGGCGAGGTCACTGGCCAGCACACCGGGTGTGGAACGCTCGAGGATTCTCCGACACGTGTCGAGTAATCGGGTTCCGGGTGTGACGCGTGCGGCGAACTGGGCACGTCCGCTCACCGACCAACCGGCGATGAGCGCGGCTGCGTGCGGGAGGTCGGTCGCCGCGGCTTCCAACAGCGCAGGATGGACGGGCATCGCATCGGCCGATCCGACGAGCGCGATCCGATCGACGCGATCGGGATGCCTCGAAGCGGCCGCCAGAGCCGCAAGCGCTCCCATCGAATGCCCAACGAGCGCCGCGGTCGTGACGCCGGCGCCGTCGAGGAAGCGGATCAGCCAGTCGGCCATCGCGTCCACCGACGCGAGCGTCGGACCGTCCGACGATCCATGCCCGGGGAGGTCGACCGCGAGCACCGCGAAGCCTCGGTGAGCGAGGTAGCGGGTCTGCAAGACCCAGGAGGTGTGATCGAATCCGGCACCGTGCACCAGGACGACGACGGGCGCCGTCGCATCGAACGGCCGGCCGCCCGTAGCCGCATACGCGGATCGACCGTCAACGGTCAGCCTCACGGTGTCACCGTTGAGACGCGCGCAGCGCGCCACGCAGATCGCTGATCAGATCGTCGATGGATTCCAGACCCACCGAGAGGCGGATGAGCTCTTCGCCTACCCCGGCGGCCTGCAGCGCCTCGGCCGACATCTGCTGATGGGTGGTGGACGCCGGGTGAATGACGAGCGACTTGGCGTCGCCGACATTGGCGAGGTGCGAGAAGACCCGCACGGCTTCGATGAAGGCACGACCTGCTTCGCGGCCGCCCTTGATGCCGAACGAGAAGATCGCGCCGGCACCCAGTGGGAGGAGTTTGGCAGCCAGGTCGTGGTCAGGGTGGGATGACAGACCCGGGTGCAGCACCCAGTCGACCTCGGATGCGGCCTCGAGGAACTCGGCGACGGCCCGCGCGTTGGCAACGTGGCGTTCCATCCGCACCGACAGCGTCTCGAGCCCCAGGAGGAGGTAGAAGGCGTTCTGAGGGCTCATCGCAGCACCGAAGTCCCGTAGGCCTTCGGCGCGGGCTCGCGCGGCGAGTGCCGATGGCCCATACTCTTCGGCGAAGTCGATGCCGTGGTACCCGGCGTACGGCTCCGTCAGCGTCGGGAACCCCCCCGATCGTTCCCAGTCGAACGTGCCTCCATCGACGAGCACTCCGCCGATCGCAACGCCATGTCCGCCGAGGAATTTGGTGGCCGAGTGCATGACGATGTCGGCCCCCCACTCGAGAGGCCGGCACAGGAACGGGGTAGCGAACGTGTTGTCGATCATGAGCGGGATGCCGGCGTCGTGCGCTACTTCGGCGACCGCCGGGAGATCCATGATCTCGAGCCCGGGGTTGCCGAGGGTCTCCCCAAACACGAGCCGCGTGTCGTCGGTGATCGCGGCCGCGATGGCTCCGGGATCGCGCGGGTCGACGAAGGTCGTCGATATGCCGAATCGGCTCAACGTGTGTGTGAGCAGATTGTGGCTGCCGCCGTAGATCGACCCCGACGCCACGATGTGGCTGCCGGCGTCCATGAGCGTGGCGATCGCCAGAAACAGCGCAGCTTGGCCCGATGCCGTGGCGACGGCGGCCACACCGCCTTCCAAGGCGGCGACCCGCTCTTCGAACGCGCTGACCGTCGGGTTGGAGATCCGGGAGTAGATGTGGCCGGCCGTCTCGAGGTTGAACAGCGACGCGGCGTGCTCGACGGAATCGAAGAGATACGAGGTCGTCATGTAGATGGGCATGGCGCGCGCCCCGGTTGCGGGGTCGGGCGCCTGGCCGGCGTGCAAACTGAGCGTGTCGAAGCCGAAACGGTCGGGTTCTACCATGCGCGCAGGATACCGGCGCCGGACGTGCGCAAGCCGACCAGCTGCCGTCCGTCGGTAGCCTGGCCGCAGTGATCCGGCTGCCCACCTCCGCATTGGTCGTCCTCGTCGGGCCGTCCGGCTCGGGCAAGACGACATGGGCCGACGCCAACTTCCGAGAGGGACAGGTGGTGTCATCCGACCGGCTCCGCGCACTGGTGGGCGAGGGACAGCACGACCAGCGAGCCTCCAGCGATGCGTTTGCCGTTCTGCGCGACGTCGTGGAACGTCGTCTGGCTCGGCGGCTCACCACGGTCATCGACACGCTCGGGCTCGATGCTGCTGACCGAGCCGAGTGGCGCCGGCTGGCCGCCGGCTACGACGTCCCGTGCTTTGCGGTCGGGTTCGACACCGATCCGGCGGTCTGCCGCAAGCGCAATGCCGCCAGAGCACGCAAAGTTCCGGCCAAGGTGCTGAGCGGCCAGATCTCGGCCTGGGAGCGCACCCGCCCGACGCTCGGCGACGAAGGCTTCGACGGTGTGTTCGATCCGGCGCCTGTCCAGGTCATGGCTCGATCGTTGTGGGACGTCGGCCCATCGCAAGCTCCACCGTCGATGCGCTTCGGGCTGATGTTGGGGAGCTTCGACTTCGATGGATCCCCACAAACAACCGGCGACCATCTCGCCTCGATTGCGCGTCGCGCCGAAGATGCCGGCTTCGAATCCCTCTGGGTGATGGACCACTTCCGCCAGATACCCCAACTCGGTCGCCCATGGGAGGACATGCCAGAGGCGTACACGACCCTCGCCTACCTCGCCGGAGTCACGGAGCGGATCAGGCTCGGCGTGATGGTGACGGGCGTGACCTACCGGAATCCGGCTCTCCTCGGCAAATTGATCGCCACACTCGACGTACTGAGCGGGGGCCGGGCACTGGCAGGCCTGGGGGCGGCTTGGTTCGAAGATGAACATCGCGCCTACGGTTGGGAGTTCCCATCCGACGGTGAACGCCTCGACCTGCTCGAGGATGCCCTCCGGCTGCTGCCGCTCATGTGGGGTCCGGGACAACCGCCGTTCGAGGGCAAGCGAATCTCGATCCCCGAGGCCATGTGCTATCCGCGCCCTCTCCAAGAACGGATCCCGATCCTCGTCGGCGGCGCCGGCGAAAAACGCACCCTCCGTCTGGTGGCCGAGTACGCCGATGCCTGCAACCTCTTCGGTGACGCCGAAGCCGTCAGAAGCAAGATCGAGGTGCTGCACCGTCACTGTCGCGATGTCGGGCGCGATCCGTCCGAGGTCACGATCACCCATCTGGGGAGCGCCCTCGTGACCCGCGACACCGAGGGACTCAGACGAGCCCTGGCTGCGTCGGGGCTCGCACCCGAGCGAGCCGCCGACGCTCTGGTCGCCGGCACCGTCGAGGACCATCAGCGACGGTTCGACACGCTCGCCGAAGCCGGTGTGGAGTTGGCCGTGGTCGGCCTCCACCGGCCGGATCGAGCCGACGCCATCGAGACGTTCGCGGAGATCATCGCACGCTATCGATGATCACCCTGGCGTGAGAGAACCGTTCAGGTCGAA
>JBFKPQ010000121.1:0-7043 GCA_041628225.1 Acidimicrobiia bacterium
AGCGGCTCGGGATCGTGTTCCAGGTGCCGTATGAGGCCATTCGAGCTTCGGCCCATCCAGAACACCCAGGCTGGTTGCCAGGCGCCCGGCTGAACATCGTCGAGTCCTGTTTTCGTCATGAGCCCGACTCGCCAGCGCTGACGTTTGCCCGAGACGGCACCGTGCATACGATGTCGCGCCTGCAACTCCTGACCGAGGTGCAGCGAGCGGCCGGCGGCCTGCGGGCGATGGGCGTGGAGGCCGGCGTGAGCGTCGCCATCGCCATGCCGATGACCGTCGAGGCCGTCATCGCCTACCTCGCCATCATCTGGCTGGGCGGTGCAGTGGTGTCCATCGCCGACAGCTTCGCGCCGGAGGAGATCGCAGCCCGGATCCGTATCGGTGGCGCGAGCTTCGTCGTCACCCAGGAGCACATGGATCGGGCCGGGAAGCGGCTTCCGATGTATGCGAAGATCGCCGAAGCGAAGGGACCCGCGTCGATCGTCGTGCAGGTCGACGGTGACGTGGAGTTGCGAACCGGCGATGTGTGGTGGCACGACATGGTGGATGGCGGCGACCCGATCGATCACCCGGTGGTGCGAGACCCGGACGAGGCGATCAACGTGCTGTTCTCGTCGGGTACGACCGGCGATCCCAAAGCCATTCCCTGGACGCAGGCCACACCGATCAAAACGGCCGTCGACGGTCACTTCCATCAGGACATTCATGCTGCCGATGTCGTCGCCTGGCCGACAAACCTGGGCTGGATGATGGGTCCGTGGCTCATCTTCGCCAGCCTCATCAACGGTGCCTCACTGGCGCTCTACGATGACGTACCGACCGAACGCGGGTTCCTCGAGTTCGTGGAACAAGTCGGCGTCACCGTGCTCGGCACCGTCCCGAGTCTCGTAGCCGCGTGGAGGGCCGGCGGAGTGACCGAGGGACTCGATCTGACCGGGATCCGTTTGTTCAGTTCGACCGGCGAGGCATCCGATGCCGCAGACATGGCGTGGCTGATGGCCGAAGCGGGGGGCCGGCCCGTGATCGAATACTGCGGGGGCACCGAGATCGGCGGCGGCTACATCACCGCAACCGTGGTGCACGACGTCATCCCCGGCACCTTCAGCACCCCGGCCGTCGGTATCGATCTGCGGATCCTCGATGAAGCAGGGGTTCCCTCTGAACTGGGCGAAGTATTCCTGGTCCCGCCCTCGATCGGGTTGTCCGAGACCTTGCTGAATCGCGATCATCACGAGGTCTACTTCGCCGGACTACCCCATACCGACGTTCCCCTCCGACGCCATGGCGACCAGATGGAGCGGTTACCGAACGGCTACTTCCGCGCTCTCGGTCGTGTGGACGACACCATGAATCTCGGTGGTGTCAAGGTCAGTTCGGCGGAGATCGAGCGGGTTGTGGCAGTGCCAGGCGTCGTCGAATGCGCGGCGGTCGCCGTGCCGCCGCCGGAAGGCGGTCCGGACCGATTGGTGATCTACGTCGTGGCGGAGGCGACCACCGATCGGGACGAGATGCGCGGCGCGATGCAGGCGGCCATCAAGAGCCGCCTCAATCCGCTCTTCAAGATCCACGAGGTCGTCGTGGTGCCGGCTCTGCCGCGTACGGCCTCGGCGAAGATCATGCGGAGGGCGTTGCGCGCCAGTTACGGCACCGGATCGGATGGCGACGTGGCCGACCGTTGGTAGCCTCGCGGTGTCCCACAGGAGCCACATGCGCAGTCTCGAAGAACACGGCATCACCCCACAACACCGCGTCCACTGGGACGCGACGACGCCTCAGCTCTATGAGGCGACGCTCGCCCGGGGGACGGGACAGATCGCCAACCAGGGTGCGCTGGTCGTCGATACGGTGCCGTACACGGGCCGGAGCCCCAAGGACAAGTTCGTCGTGAGGGAGGCGTCGACGGAAGCGGACATCTGGTGGGGCGACATCAACCATCCCATGGAACCGGGCACGTTCGCCGCTCTCTACGACCGGGTCTGCGCGCATCTCGGAGCGCGCGAACTGTGGATCCAGGATCTCTTCGCAGGCGCCGATCCTGCCAACCGCCTGTCGGTGCGGGCGATCACTTCCAGTCCGTGGCATTCGCTGTTCGTGCGGAACATGTTCATTCTCCCGCGCGACGTCCTGGCCGGTGACGAGACCGAACCGTTCATGCCCGACTTCACCATCGTCCACGCTCCCGATTTCGAGGCCGTGCCCGACCGGGATGGCACTCGGAGCGAGGTGTTCATCTGTATCAGCTTCGAACGGCGAATCCTCTTGATCGGCGGAACCCGGTACGCCGGTGAGATGAAGAAGTCGGTGTTCTCGGTGATGAACTACCTGCTCCCGAAGCGTGACGTTCTCTCGATGCATTCCTCGGCCTCGGTCGACCGGACGGGCACCGACGTGGCGGTGATCTTCGGGCTGTCCGGGACCGGGAAGACCACGCTCGCCACCGATCCGGAACGCCTCATGATCGGCGACGACGAGATCGGGTGGGGTAGCGACGGTGTGTTCAACATCGAAGGCGGATCGTACGCCAAGACCATCAACCTGTCGCCCGACGACGAGCCGCTCATCTTTGCTGCGGCGAACCGATTCGAGACGATCCTCGAAAACGTCGTGATCAGCCCCGACACCAGACAGCCGAACTGGGCCGACGGATCCAAGACTGAGAACACTCGGTGCTCGTATCCCTTGACACACCTGCCCAACGCGGAGCCCTCGATGATGGGGCCGCACCCGAGCAATCTCGTCTACCTGTCGGCCGACGCCTTCGGTGTCCTGCCCCCGATCGCTCGCCTGACCACTGAACAGGCGATGTACTACTTCATCAGCGGCTACACCGCCAAGCTGGCTGGTACGGAACGGGGCGTGACCGAACCTTCGGCGACGTTCTCTCCTTGCTTCGGGGCGCCGTTCTTGCCGTTGCCGCCGTCCTATTACGCCGGCGTCCTGTCCGAGAAGATCGCCGAACACGGCTGTCGGGTGTGGATGATCAACACCGGGTGGACGGGTGGCCCGTACGGCGTCGGCTCCCGTATCCGGATCCCCCACACGAGAGCGATGCTCAATGCCGCACTCGACGGTCGACTCGACGACGTCTCCTATCGCCACGACCCGACGTTCGGACTCGAGGTCCCGACGGAGGTGCCCGGCGTGCCGACCGAGCTGTTGACACCTCGGGACACGTGGGCGGACGAGGCGGCCTTCGACATCCAGGCGAAGCGACTGGCGCAGATGTTCGTCGACAACTTCGTCTCGTACGCCGACGGGGTCTCCGCCGAGGTCGTGGCGTCCGGTCCGACGCCGTGACGCTCAGCTCGTGAACTTGCCCAGGCGGATCCGCTGGGCCTCCATCAGTTCCAGCTCACGAGCGCCGGAGATCACGATGTCGGGGTCCGGAGCGAAGTCCAGCGCCTCGTTGCGGTCCTCGTACGGGACGGAGTTCAGAATGACCCGCATGGCGTTGATGCGCGCTTTGTGTTTGCTGCCAGAGCGGACAATCACCCAGGGGGCCGTCACCGTCGACGTGTCGCGCAGCATGCGGTACTTGCGTTCGGTGAAGTCGTCCCACCGGTCCTGTGCCTGGAGGTCGACCTCGCTCAGCTTCCACTGTCGAAGCGGGTCGTCGCGCCTTCGTGAGAACCGACGCGCTTGTTCGTCCTTGGTCACGGAGAAGTAGAGCTTCACGAGGATCGTCCCCTGCCGGACGAGATCCTTCTCGAACCCGACCACACCGCGGAGAAAGGCCTCGTACTCCTCCTCGGTGCAAAAGCCGAACACCGGTTCGACCATGGCCCGGTTGTACCACGAGCGGTCGAACAACACGATCTCACCACCGGTCGGGAAATGGGTGATGAATCGCTGGAAATACCACTGTGACCGTTGTTCCTCGGTTGGCTTGCCGAGCGCCACGACGCGGTATCGCTTTTCATTCATGAACCGTGTGACCCGGCGGATGGTCCCACCCTTGCCGGCGGCGTCTCGCCCCTCGAACACGACGATCATGCGGTGGTTGTGGCGCTCCAGGTAGCGCTGGAGCTTGAGGAGTTCGACCTGGTATTCGCGCAACTCGCCGGCTCGCTCATCGGCGCGCTCGTACTTGTCGAGCGCCTTTCTGAGTTGCTCGACCTCCTGTTGCAGGTCCTCGTATGTGGCGTCGCTGGGTTCGGCGACCACCGGTACCCCCGATTCGATTCGTCACACGATACACCGAAGGCGTGAATTGGCTTGACCCTCACGTTACGTGAGGCTTTAGCCTCCGGGTATGTACTCGGTCAGCGAACTGGCGCGCATCTCCGGACTCACCGTTCGGACGCTCCACCACTACGACGAGATCGGGCTGCTCACGGCAGCCGAACGATCACCGTCCGGATACCGCCGCTACGGCGCAGACGAGCTCGAGCGGCTCCAACAGATCCTCTTCTTCCGAGAGCGCGACTTCGGCCTCGGAGAGATTCACCGGCTGCTCGACGACCCGCAGATCGACCGTCGCCGCATGCTGGAGATGCAGAGAGAACTCTTGGTGGCAAGGATGGTTCGGATCGAACGCATCGTCGCCGCCATCGATGCCACCATGAAAGGAGAAGGACCCACCATGACCCCCGACGACATGCGAGAGGTTTTCGGCGACTTCGACCCGGCGATCTACGAAGAAGAAGTCGAGCAGCGCTGGGGTGGCACCGACGCCTACGCCGAGTCCAAACGCCGCACCTCCTCGTACCGCAAAGAGGACTGGCAGCGCATCATGGCCGAAGGGAACGAGATCAGCCGCACGCTCGGCGCACTCTGTGCAGCCGGCGCGGACCCAGGCGGAGACGAGGCGCGGGACGCGGCCGAGCGTCACCGCCGGCACATCAGTGACAACTTCTACGAATGTTCACCGAACATGCACGCGGCCTTGGGGGAGATGTACGAAGCGGACGCCCGGTTCACGGCGACGTGGGAAGAGATCCAGCCCGGCCTGACGGCGTTTGTCAAACAGGCGTTTGCCGCCAACGCCGAGCGGCAGGGTTGAGGTCCCGAGGCGACGCTCGACCGGCAGGCGACGTCGGCCGCGCCTCCAAGGGGTGCGCCCGACGTGGCGTAGGCTGACGGGATGGTCAACAGACAACGCATCGTCATCCTCGGAGCAGCGGGCCGAGACTTCCACGTGTTCAACACGCTGTACCGGGCGAGGCCGGACGTGGAGGTGGTGGCCTTCACCGCCACGCAGATCCCCAACATCACCGACCGGCGGTACCCGCCGGAGCTGGCGGGTCCGCACCATCCGGCTGGGATACCCATCGTCGACGAGGACTCGCTCGAGTCGTTGATCTCCGATCACGGCGTCGAGCAGGTGGTGTTCGCCTACTCCGACGTGACCCACGAGCACGTCATGCATCTGGCGGCGCGGGCGGTGGCGGCCGGAGCCGAGTTCGTGCTTCCGGGTGACGCGGCGATGCTCGCCGCCTCGAAATCGGTCGTCGCGGTCACCGCGTCCCGCACCGGAGCCGGGAAGAGCCCGGTGAGCCGCCTGCTGCGAAGTGCCCTGGTGGGAGCGGGCCATCGCGTGGCGGTGATCAGGCATCCCATGCCCTACGGCGATCTCGTCAGCCAGCGGGTGCAGCGGTTCGCCACCATGGACGATCTGGCCGCCGCCGACGTCACCATCGAAGAACGCGAGGAGTACGAGCCCTACGTGGCGGAGGGCAGCGTGATCTTCGCCGGGGACGACTACGCGGCGATTCTGGCGATGGCGGAACAAGAGGCGGATGTGATCCTGTGGGACGGTGGGAACAACGACGTTCCGTTCATCGAGCCTACGGTGCGCATCTGCCTCGTGGACCCGCATCGGCCCGGAGACGAGCTCCGGTACTGGCCTGGGGAGGCCAACCTGCGCGCCGCGGATATCGTCGTCGTGTCGAAGGCCTCCACCGCCGACGCCGCCGGGCTGGCGGAGGTGCGGGCATCGATCTCGCTGGCCAATCCCGCTGCCGTGATCGTCGAAGTCGACCTGGACATCGTGGTCGATGAGGGTTCCGAACTGGAGGGTCGCCGGGTGCTGGTAGTGGAGGACGGCCCGACGCTCACCCACGGCGGCATGGCGTACGGCGCCGGTGTCCTGGCAGCCCTGGCGCATGGCGCAGAGCTCGTCGATCCGCGGCCGCATGCAGTCGGCTCGATCGCCGAGACGTTCGCCGCCTTCGAGCACCTCGGTGCGGTGCTGCCTGCCATGGGGTATGGAGCTGATCAGCGCAAGGAGCTCGCCGAAACGATTCTCGCGACGGACCCCGATCTCGTGGTCGTGGGCACACCGATCGACCTGTTGGCCGAGTTGGGCATCGACGTTCCGGCCGTGCGCGTCCACTATCGAGCGGTCAGCATCTCCGAGCCTTCCCTGGAGCACCTGGTCTTGGAGCGGATCGGTCAGTGACCGTCGGCCTTGGCGATGAGGTAGCCACGCGCCCGTTCGGCTCGCGGGTAACGGTCGACCAACTCCCAGAACGCCGGGGAGTGGTTCGCTTCGGCGAGATGCGCGAGTTCGTGCATCACGACGTACTCGAGCACCCACGTGGGGAAGGCCGCGACACGCGTCGAGATGCGGATGCGACCCGATGCCGGAGTGCAGGATCCCCAGCGGAGCTGTTGGCGATCCGACCACTCGGCCTCCGACGCAGCAGGTAGGGCGTAGCGGGCCGCGAGCCGGTGTGCCAGCGCGGGGAGGTCGATGTCCGTGGTTGCCTGGCGGCGCAGCATTCGTTCGGTCATGTCCCGTACGTGCCGCAGCTCGTCGGCCTCCGACATCGTCGCCGGGATGGCGATGCGCAGGACCCCGTCCACGACGCGGGCCTGGACGGTCTTGTGCCGTTTCGGGCTTCGGACGACTTCGACGTGCATGACGCAACGGTACCGGCCGGCCCTGACAGATTAGGCGATAGTCTCGACGTCGTGACGTCTCCACGCGGCGTGTTCGCCAACCGCACCCTCAATCTCCGTTCGATCGAAGCCATCGGTTACGACCTGGACTACACACTGGTCCACTACGACACCGAGGCCTGGGAGAGCCGTGCCTTTGC
>JBFKPQ010000122.1:0-7041 GCA_041628225.1 Acidimicrobiia bacterium
GACGACGGGATCTTGTGGCATCGCGTCGACAAGGAGATGATCACCGGGGTCGACGCCGAAGGCGTCCTCGACGCCGTGGCTGAGATGACGGGTGGCGTACCGATGCCCGCCATCATCGACGTCCGATCGATCGCCTACGCCGAACGCAAGGCCCGAGCGATGTTCGCCGGCTCGACCGAGCGCAGTCTCGAAACCGCCACCGCCATCATCGCCCAGGAACCCGCCGCGGTGGCGATGGTCGACGCGTTCATGGCCATCGACCCACCCCAACGCCCGACGCAGGTGTTTTCGGACCCCGCCGAGGCGGAGGCGTGGATCCGTTCGCTCGACGAGTGACGGTCACATCACGATGAGATCGCCGAACTCGACAACCTGATCGATCGGTAGCCGGAACTGGCGCGCCGGGCTCGGCGTATTGCGGTGCAGCCGGGCGAACAAGGCGACCGGCCATCGGCGAATCCCACGGCCGCGCGCGTCGACCACCACGTTGCCGAGGAAGTACGTCGCTTGGTCCCCGTCGAATCCGAAGTCCGGCATCGTGATGTTTCCCAGCGCATGCGGCACGTCGAGCACGTCGCTGAACCCGAAGTGCAGAATCACGGAGAAGAACCCCTCACCGAGTGGATGGACGGTCGCCCGACGGGCCGGCAGCACGACGGGCCGGGTCTCGGTCGACACCGTGACGATGAGCACCCGCTCGTGCAGGACCTGGTTGTGTCGCAGGTTCGAGAGCAGCACGGGCGGGGTGACGGCAGGTTTCGGAGACAGGTACACGGCCGTACCCTCGACGCGCGGCTGCGGATGATCACCGATCGAGCCGATGAATCGCTCGAGCGATGGCTCGGTCTTCCACGTGATCTCGAGCATCCGGTTCCGCTCGAACTTCCACACGGCCATCACCCCCGCCAGAGAGAATCCCACGGCCAGCGGCACCCACCCGCCATCGACGACCTTCACGATATTGGCCGCGAAGTAGGCGACATCGACGACGAGAAACGCCGCCGTGACCGTCGCCACCCGGAGACGGCTCCACCCCCACCGCCGCCACATCACCGCGGCCAGCAACAGCGCCGTGATCACCATGGTGATCGTGACCGCGATCCCGTAGGCCGCCGCCAGACCTTCCGACGACCCGAAGCCGACCACCAGAGCGATAGCCGCCACCATGAGCCCCCAGTTCACCACCGGCACATAGATCTGGCCGTACTCGCGACGCGACGTCTGGTCGACGCGCACGCGCGGCAGATAGCCCAACTGCACGGCTTGGCGAGTGATCGAGAAGGCACCGGAGATGAGGGCCTGCGAGGCGATGACCGTGGCGATGGTGGCGAGCACGATGAGGGGGATGACACCCCAGGTCGGGGCCATGCGATAGAACGGGTTGTCGGCAGCCGCGGGGTCGTGGAGGATGAGCGCACCCTGGCCGAAGTAGTTCAGCACCAAGGCAGGGAACACGACCACGGCCCATGCGAGACGGATGGGCCGCTTCCCGAAGTGCCCCATGTCCGCATAGAGCGCTTCGGAGCCGGTCACGACGAGGAAGATGCCTCCGAGGGCGGCGAACGCCAATCCCGGGTGACCGACGACGAACGCGATCGCATATGTCGGGTTGACGGCACGCAGCACCGTCCAGTCGGTGGCGAGCCAGCGGACACCGAGCACCGCCAGCACCACGAACCACAACAACGTGGCCGGACCGAACACGGCGCCGATCGCGGCCGTGCCGCGGCGCTGGACGGCGAACAGACCGACGAGGACCAGGCAGGCCAACGGAATGACGTAGCGGCCGAGGCCGGGAACCGCCACGTCGAGACCCTCGACCGAGGCGAGCACCGAGATGGCGGGGGTGATCATCCCGTCGCCGTACAGGAGGGCCGTCCCGAAGATCCCCAAACCGATGAGGGCACCATGGAGGCGTCCGCCGCCACGCCGGGCCATGAGCAGTGCCGTGAGCGCCAGGACGCCGCCCTCGCCCTCGTTGTCGGCCCGCATGACGACGGCCAGATACTTGATCGTGACGATGACGATGAGCGACCACACGATGAGGGACAGGATGCCGAGCACCGCTTCGACGGACGCCGCTTCGCCACCGACCGCGCGCAGGGCTTCTCGGAAGGCGTAGAGCGGGCTGGTTCCGATGTCACCGAAGACGACGCCGAGCGCCGCCAAGGCTGTCGTGGCCGTGTAACGGGCGCTGCCGGATGAATGTGGCTGGCTCAGTGGTCACCCGACCGTTCGGAGCGCACCAGATTAGCGAGCCTGCCCGACCATTCGGATCGGTCGATGACCCCGGTGAGCCGGCATGGTGCTGCTTAGACTGGCCCGGATGGACGTGACCTCGGACGCCAGAACGGCCCTATTGAACCAGCTGTTCGACTACGCGGGCGTATTCCCGCCCGCCTCACTCCCACTCGGCCAGGCCGTCGCCGAATACCAGCGACACCGACGGGGACCGGAGGGGTGGCTGGTCGGCCCGTTCGTCTGTCGCGCCACCCAACTCGGCGAACTCGCCACGGTGGCCGGACCGGACCTCGCCTCGTGGAAGATCGCCGTGGTGCTCGATCATCCGGATCCCGAATGGACGACGAACATCCGCACCGGCATGGGCGAAGCCGCCATCCTCGCCGCACGCACCGGGGCGACGATCACCCAGTTCGAAACGTCGATTCAGACGGCCGGGGCCATGCGGACGGCCATCGACCTGGCGGTGCGCACGGCGGGAGAGGCCAACGTCTACTTCGAAGTCTCCGCCCGGGAGGAACACGCGCTGTTCACCGCGATCGACTCCCTCGCCAAAGAACGGGACGCGCTGGGACCGCGCGTCCGCGTGAAGCTGCGATGCGGTGGAACCCGCGTGCCGACACCGGCTGGGCTGGCGGCCGGCATCGAAGCGGTTCTCGATCGGGAGCTGCGAGCCAAAGCGACCGCCGGCCTGCACGCCCCCTTTCGAAGCGACAACGCCCACGGTTTCCTCAACGTGGCGGCAGCATTCCTACTGGGCGGGAACCGCACCGCGCTGGCCGCCATCCTGTCGGACGAGGACCCCGCCTCCTTCACGCTGAGCCGGGCAGAGTTCGGCTGGCGCGGCCGGATGCTTGGCTCAGAAGACGTCGCGTACCGCCGCTACGACCGCTTCGCCGGGATCGGCACGTGCAGCATCAACGAACCGCTCGGCCACCTCGACGCCCTGGGCGTTCTCTGACACATGGCCGCCAACGCTGATCCGACCGTCGATCCGGGTCTCACTTCCTGGGTACGGGTCCCCAGCCGATCGCCCTTCCCCATCCAGGCCCTCCCCTATGGGGTGTTCGCTCGCAACGGAGGACGTCCGCGCGTTGGTGTGGCCATCGGTGATCAGATACTCGATTTGGCTGTCCTCGCCGATGCCGGGCTCCTGACGCTCCCGGGCCAGCTGCAAGTGAGCATGTTCGACCAGGCGAGACTCGATTCGTTCCTGGCCGCCGGCCGGTCGGTGTGGATCGCGGTCCGACGGCGTGTGTCGAAACTCCTGAGCAGCTCGAACACCGAGATCTTGGACGGCGGGCTCGCGGCCCGCGCCGTCGTTCCCCAGGACGGCTCCACCCTGCTGCAACCGTTCACCGTCGGCGACTTCGTCGATTTCTATTCCTCGCTGGAACACGCGACGAACCTCGGCCGGATGTTCCGGCCCGACGGCGACCCGCTGCTGCCCAACTGGCGCCATCTACCGGTCGGCTATCACGGCCGAGCCGGCACCGTCGTTGGAAGCGGGTCGCTCATCCCGCGTCCGTCGGGTCAGCGGCGCGGCGACGGCACCCCAGAGTTCGGTCCCTCGACCCGTGTCGACTTCGAAGTCGAACTCGGATTCGTGATCGGTCCGGGCTCGAAACGCGGCTCACCCATCCCGACCGACCGCGCCGCCGAGCACATCTTCGGCGTGGTCCTGGTCAACGACTGGTCGGCGCGCGACATCCAGGCCTGGGAGTACCAGCCGCTCGGCCCGTTCCTCGGCAAATCGTTCGCCACATCGATCGGTCACTGGGTCACCCCGCTGGACGCGCTCGGGCCGTACCGGGTCTCCCCTCCTCCGCAGGTTCCGGAACCGCTGCCGTATCTCCGGGCCGGCGGCGCATGGGGATTCGACATCGACCTCGAAGTGCTCCTGTCGACCGAGGCGATGCGCCGGCGCGGATCCGCACCAAAACGGATCAGCCTCACCAACTTCGCGTCGATGTACTGGACCATGCCACAACAGCTCGCGCATGCCACGATCAACGGGGCGTCGGTGCGGACCGGAGACCTGTTCGCCTCGGGCACCATCTCCGGGTCGGATCCCGGTTCATACGGCAGCCTCATCGAACTGACCGAGAACGGCACCCAGCCCATCGACCTCGGAGGCGGCGAGACGCGCACCTTCCTGGAAGACGGCGATGAGATCAGCATCGTCGGTAGGGCCGGCGACGGATTCCGCATCCCCCAGATCGGCTTGGGGTCGGTGTCCGGCCGGGTGACGACCACCGACTGACGCCTACACTCGGCGGCATGGAACTGACCTCGTTGCAAGCGGGCATGACCGTCCCCTACGGCGGCAACCGCATGACCACCGTTTCCGAGGAACTGGCCGCGGCGTTTCGACCCGGCGATCGGCTCGTGGTCGTGCAGGACACCGGCGACCTCCTCCACATCGCCTCGGACGTCTGGGACACGGCGGCCGGGGCCGTCGACCGCGCCACCGCCGCCTTCGCCCAGATGGGTGCCGTCACGGACGACCAGATCACAGCCTTCTACGCCGCGTTCGCAGACCGGCTCGCCGACGACACGACCTTTGCGCCGATCGCGGCCGCCAACCAGGCGGACGTCGATGCGGCTGCCGCACGCGGCCGGTCGGTGACCCGCCTCGTACTGTCCGACCAGATGCGTTCCGACATGCTCGACGGACTGCGCGGATGGGCCAAGACCCCATCGATTCGAGGCCGGGTGGTCGAGACACTGACCCATGACGGTTGGACGGTGGAACTGCTCCAAGCCGGCTTGGGAGTCGTCGGTTTCGTGTTCGAAGGGCGACCCAACGTGTTTGCCGATGCCACCGGCGTGCTTCGAGCCGGCAACACGGTCGTGTTCCGGATCGGCTCGGACGCCCTGGGCACGGCCCGGGCCATCGTCGCGCACGCGCTCGACCCGGCCATCGCGGCGGCCGGGCTTCCCGAAGGGGCGGTCAGCCTCGTCGCGTCGGCAGCCCGAGGTGCCGGCTGGGCGATGTTCTCCGATACCCGCCTGGCGCTGGCCGTCGCCAGAGGATCGGGTGCGGCGGTTTCCCAGCTCGGTTCGGTGGCCCGGCAGGCCGGCATCCCGGTGAGCCTCCACGGCACGGGCGGAGCGTGGATCGTCGCCGGGTCGAACGCTCGCGCCGATTGGTTCTCCGACGCCGTCTATCACTCCTTGGACCGGAAGGTGTGTAACACCCTCAACACGTGTTGCATCACCGCCGACCGAGTAGACGACCTGGTGCCGGCGTTCCTCGCCGCGCTCGAACGAGCCGGGCGACGACTCGGCACGAACCCGAAGCTCCACGTCGTCACCGATCGCCCGCACGGCGTGCCAGACGAATGGTTCGAGCGGCGCGTTCCGATCAGCCGCGCCGACGGGGACATCGAAGAGCCGCAGGCGCAACCCATCGCAGCATCTGAGCTCGGCGAAGAGTGGGAATGGGAGCAGAGCCCCGAGGTCACCCTCGTCGTGGTGGACGATGTCGACGAGGCCATCACGCTCTTCAACGACCTCAGCCCGAAGTTCGCGGCCAGCTTGATCTCGACCGACGAGACCGAGCAGGAACGCTTCTACAACCGGATCGATTCACCGTTCGTCGGCAACGGCTTCACCCGGTGGGTCGACGGCCAATATGCGCTCGCTCGACCGGAGCTGGGTTTGTCCAACTGGCAGTTCGGCCGCCTGTTCGGACGCGGCGGCGTGTTGTCGGGCGACTCGGTGTACACGGTGCGGACCCGGGCCACGCAAACCCGGTCCGACTTCGGACGGTGATGGGATGAAAGCGCTCTTCAAACTCGGCAACGCCGCCCACAGCGGCCTGTACAGGCTCACCGACGGAAAACTGGCCGGCGGCGGTCACGAAGACGGCAAGGTCATCATCCTCACGACGACCGGCCGCAAGACCGGCAGGGCGCGCCAAACTCCGCTCATGCACTTCAACGATGGCGAGAACGTGGTGGTCGTGGCGTCAGCGGGGGGCGGCGACCGCCATCCCGGGTGGTACCACAACCTCGTGGCGGATTCCGCCGTCACCGTCCAGATAGGCGCCGAACGCCGTCCCGTCCGGGCGCGGGTGGCGTCGGGCGATGAGCGGCAAGACCTGTGGCGCCGGATCGTCGACCAGCAGCCACGTTTCGGGGACTACGAGCAGAAAACCGATCGGGAGATCCCGGTGGTGGTCCTCGAACCGCGCTGACGTCAGCCGGTCAGGCGAACCCGATAGTCGCCGGCTTTGTCGTCCCAGTCGAGATCGATCAGGCCCTTGGCGGCTGCCGCCTTGGCGAACTGCAGGAACCCGCGGTAGCCCCACTGCTTTTCGGAGAAGTCGGCCTGGATCTTGCGCATCTGGTTCTTGAGGCCGGCGAGCACCGGTGGACCGTTCTTCTTCGAGAGATCGCCCACGACCGTGGTGAGGAGACCGAAGGCGGCGTCCTCGCCCTGACCCTCGGACGGGAAGTCGACCTCCGGATCACCGTGGGCGGGCCCCTCGGAGAGCTCCACGACGCCGGCGCCCTCGAGATGTGCCAGCAGTTCGCCGAAGGCCCGGAACCCGTAATCTGCTTCGGTGAACGTCGGGTCTTTCCGGAGCAACGTCCGCTTGAGCTGACTGCCCAACACGACGCCGTCACTGGACCGCTTCAGGCCGGACAACGTGGTGGTGACGAGTTTGGCGAGATCGGCGACGGATCCGGATGGTGACGCGGGTCGGGTCTCGGCGGCGTCCCGCTCCTTCGGCTGGCGGGCGGCGGGAACTTCGACACCCTCGAGATTCTCGTAGAACAGAAACTCGTCGCA
>JBFKPQ010000123.1:0-7004 GCA_041628225.1 Acidimicrobiia bacterium
CGATGGGCGGCTTCCCGCCTCGGCGACCGATCGGGGTCCGGCGGCCATCCAGGATCCCTGCCACCTGCGGCACGCGCAGCGCATCGTGGACGAGCCCAGACAGGTGGTGTCGGCGGCCGGTTTCACCGCAGTCGAGATCGACCCGGAGGGCCGATGTTGCGGAGCGGCCGGCATGTACAGCGTGACGTACCCGGAAACCTCTCGCATGCTCGGCGAAGCGAAGGCCGAACAGGTACGGACGAGCGGCTCGACGATCGTCGTGTCGGCGAACCCCGGTTGCGAAATGCAGCTGCGGGCGCATCTCGGCGCCGGCTACCGAGTAGTTCACCCCATCGAGCTGTACTGGGAGGCCCTGCGAGACGATGAGGGCGGCCGGTAGGCTGACGCCCGTGAACGAGGCAGATCATCCGATCGAAGCAACCGAGTCGCCGCCGACCAGACCTCTGCCGCGCGCCTCGTGGCGTGAGGTCAAGCGGTGGTCGGCATTGCTCGGCCACGGGTTCGCTTCGATGTTCGATCTGTTGATGCTCATCACGGGGGCGGGCTTCATCGGCCTGGCCGCCACGGTGCTGATCGACGGATTCGGTGTCCGCCAGCTCGCCCTCACCGACAATGCGGGCTCGATGTTCGGCTCCGCGCTCCTGCTGGCCGTGTTCGGTTCCTTCGCCCTCGGGGTGGCCAACGAGGGCCCGATCGGCCATGGGCGTTTCGCAGCCCGACTCGACGCCATCGAGGTCACGACGGTGCGTGCCATCGCGATCATCGTCATGTCGCTCGCCATGATCTGGGTGTCTGGGCTCATCCCAGAGTTCGTCACGCAGCTGCCGTACCCGTTCGAGCTCGCTGCCTCGGTGACGGAGCAGGTGGGCAGAGCCGGCCTGTTCTTCGCCTTGCTCATCGGCTTGCCGGCGACCTTCGCGCTTCGGTACTTCTACCGCGAGCGGCTCCGTTCGGAAGATTGGGAGCTACCGCTCATCTTCGTGATGTGGCTGCTCGGCGCGTTGATCCTGCTGTCCGGAGCGCTCTAGACGAGCCGCTCCCACACGCCGGAGGGGGCGAGCTCACAGCCGATCCTCTCGAAGGCGTGGCGGGTTTGAGGCGTGTCGGGGATCCACGCCCGCAAGGTGGCGGCGCCGGTCTCGATCGCCCGGTCGAGCACGGCTCGCACGAGGCGCACGGTGTCGTCGGGCGTCGCCATCATCCACGGAACGGCCATGTCGTCTTCCTCGCCGACGATGATGGCCCAACCCGAGGGTGCTTCGTAGAAGGTCCGGTCTCGTACCGCCTGTTCCAGGTCGTCGATCGTCAGTGTGCGCCACCGCCACTCCGAGCCGAACAGGCTCCGTCCCGCCCGTGTGAGTTCTGACGTCGACCACGCCATGTAGGCCGCCCCCATCTCGGCGCTCGGTCCGGCCTTGAGCCGTTCCGGCCCCGAGACGCGCGTCCCACCGTTTCCCGTCGGTGAAGGATCGGCGTGGGAGATGGCGCGATGGGCGTAGAGCCATTCCGAGGTCCTCCGGTATCCGCTCTTGGTGACCTGCCGTTGGGCGGCTTCGTTCCAGGTTTCGATGAGCAGTCGGACCAGGCGGGCGCCGAGTTTCGCGCCCCACTCCACGAGGTGGTCGTTCATGGCGGACCCGATGCCGATGCCGCGGTGGTCGGGCCGCACCCGCGCCGCGTGGAGCCAGAGTTCGGTGTCGGAGAGCATGATTCCGCGGGCCGTGGCGATCGGCGTTCCGCCGGCGTCGACCGCCACGACCAGCAAAGAGCGTTCCTCGGTCAGCCACCCGTCCCATCGGTCGGCCACGTAGTCGCCCCACTCGAAGGTGTCCTGCGTGAACGCAGCGATCGCATGACGATCGGCTGCCGTCGCCGGTCGGATCCTGACGTTCATGCGATCAGGCTAGGTGCCCACGGGCGGCCCGTCCCGGGCCGCCCGTGGGTTTCGGAATCAGACCTTGACGGTCTGGACGTCCAGTTCGATCGTGACTTCTTTGCCCACCAGAACACCGCCGCCCTCGATGACGGCGTTCCACGTGAGTCCGAAGTCCTCGCGATTGATCTTTGTGGTGGCGCTGTACCCGGCCCGCGTCCCGCCCCAAGGGTCGACGCCCGAGCCGAGATACTGCAGGTCGAACACGACCGGCTGGGTGGTACCGGCAATGGTCAGATCACCCGTGAGGCTCCAGCCGCTGCCGCTCGGTGTGATCGACGTGGAAGCGAAGGTGAGCTGGGGGTGGTTCTCCACGTCGAGGAAGTCGGCCGACCGGACGTGGTTGTCCCGGTCTTCGGCACCGCTGGAAAACGTGGCGGCGTCGACGGCTGCGGCCACCTTCGAGGCGGTCGGATCCTCGGCCACGACGATGTGGCCGTCGACTCCGGTGAATCCGCCGCGGACCTTCGAGAAGCCCATGTGACGGACGACGAACGATACCTCGCTGTGGGTCGGGTCGATCGTGTAGGTCCCGGGTTCTGGGGTGGGGTGCATGTGTTCTCTCCCTGTCTGGTTAGTTCGTTGCAGACAGCAACCTTACAGGGTTAGTGGAACCTTCAAGTAATCAAGCGCATTCCTACATCCGGTCGGGCACTTCGATACCGAGCAGATCGAGCGCCGTCACGAGCACCTTGCGGGTGACGGCGACAAGGCGCAGCCAGGACGCCTGGCGCTCCGGATCGCTTTCGCGCAAGATGTGGCAGGCCTCGTAGAAGCGGTTGAACTGCTGGGTCAGCTCGAAGGCGTACTCGGCGATGTGGTTCGGAGCGCGGAACTCCCAGGCTCGGTCGACGACCGACGGGAACCGCAGGATCTGGAGATACAGGCCTCGTTCGGCGTCGACGGTGGCCGGTTGGAGGTCGCCGGTGGCCAAACCCTGCTCGGAGGCCTCGCGCTCGATCGAGGCGATGCGCACCGCTCCGTACTGCAGGTATGGCCCGGTCTTGCCGTCGAACGACAAGAACCGATCGAGGTCGAACACATAGTCCGAGGCCCGATGATTCTGGAGTTCGCCGAACTTGAGGGCGGCGAGACCGACGCGCCGGGCGATCTCGGCCTTCTCGTCGTCGGGATATCCCTGTGCGATGTCGGCCTGCTCGAGCCGTTCTGCCGCCGCATCGGTGACCATGGCGATGAGGTCACGCAGGCTGACGACTCCGCCTGCTCGTGTCCGGAACGGCTTGCCGTCGGGCCCGTTCATGGTGCCGAACTTGATGTGCTCGAGCGATACGGTGCCCGGCGCGATGCCGGCCTTTCGGACCGCTCGAAAGACCTGTTCGAAATGCAATCCTTGCCGTGCATCGACCACATACAGGACGACGTCGGCGTGGAGGTCCGAGACCCGCAGGTCGACGGTGGCAACGTCCGTGGTGGTGTAGAGATAGGCACCATCGCTCTTGAGCATGATCAGCGGCGGGATGTCCTTGGTGTCGTTGGGCTCGGCGACCGGCACGACGAGGGCTCCTTCGCTCTCGACGGCAACGCCCTGTTCCCGGAGGCTGGCCACGAGGGGATATACGCGATCGTGGACCGTGCTCTCGGCGTACCAGAGATCGAAGTCCACGCCGAGGTCGTGGAAGTCCTGACGCTGCGAACCCATGGAGACGGCGACGAGGTGCTGCCAGAGCGCGCGGTACCCGGGTCGACCCTCCTGGAGTTCGAGGGTGGCGCGGCGGGCGGCTTCGGCGACCTCCGGGTCGGTCTTCGCGGCGGCCGAGATCTTCGGATAGATCTCCTGGAGGTCCTCGAGGGTGACTGGGGCATCGTCCGGGTAGGGCCCGGTGAAGTCCGGATCGAAGTACGGCAGGTCCGGGTAGCGGTCGGCGAGACCGCAGATGACCATGCCCATCTGCGTGCCCCAGTCGCCGAAGTGGGCATCGGTGATGATGTGATGGCCGATGAGCCGTCCGATCCGCGCGATGGCATCCCCGATGAGCGTGGCGCGCAGGTGCCCGACGTGCATCGCCTTGGCGACGTTGGGGCCGCCGTAGTCGACGACGACCGTTTTCGGGTCGGACGCCGATTCGATGCCGAGGTCGGAGGCTGCGGCCTGGCTCACGTGCTGGCAGAGCGCCTCGTCAGTGAGCGTGATGTTGACGAATCCCGGTCCGGCGATCGACAGATCGGCGATGCCTTCCCGATCGACCTGATCGATGATCGACTGTGCGATGTCACGAGGGTTGTTGCCCGCCTGCCTGGCGGCCGGCAGCGCACCGTTGCACTGGAACTGACCCAAGTCGGGCCGATTCGACTCGACGACCTCACCGAAGGCTGGGTCGAGGTCCAACGAACGAAAGGCGTCGGCGAACCGCTGGGTCAATTCGGCGAGTACGGTCATGCGTTGAAAGGATAGGCGGCTGGATCAGTCGCTCAGCGAGGCGACCTGAGCCGTCGTCCTGACCAGGTCTGGCGAATCCGCGATGATCACCAGGTAGTCGTCGGCGACGGCGACGGCATGCGTGGTCGAGCCCACGGAGAAGGTCATGTCGATCGGTTGCCACGCTCCGTCTCCGGTGGTGAAGATGGCCCCCCTCGGTGGATGACCCATGGCGGCGTACAACCGCAGGGCTGCCACGAGGTCGTCGATCGGAACGACCACGTCCGGCTCAGGCATCGGCCCCAGTTCGACTCCGTCGGGTCCGAGCCGGATGGCGGCGCCGGCCAGGAACGGCCCGGCGCTCGAGATCTCAGCGAGGACGTCTGGACCATTGATGCGTATCGACCCGGGGCCGATCACCACTCGCACGTCGCCGACCCGCACCTCCGTGGAGGCTTCACCTGCGTCCTGCGGCTCGCTGATCACGGCGACCATCCCGGCGGGACCGTCGATGACGTCCAGCAATCCCTGGATGGGCTCGCGCGGGATTTCGCCGTTTGTCAGGAGTGCCTCCAACGGCTCTTCCGCGGTGTAACTCGTCCACGTCGACCCGTCGAACAGGTCGACGGTGTCGGTGTTGATGAGGCCGGCCGCTTCGGAGGTGGCCACCAACCGGCTCGGGACTCGGCGGGTCAGGCCGGAATCTTCCCAGGCGGATCCGTCGGAGGAGGTCCACACGGCGAACGGCCAAGCTGTCGTGTCGACGGCTACCCCGAGATCCGCCAGCCGATGGCGGGCCACGGCAACGTGGCCAATGCGCACGTAGGCGGCCGGGTCGCCATGCAGGTCGAGGATGTCGAACTCGGCGACGCCGGCGTCGATGAGGGCCCGCTCGGCATCGGGCAGCGCGGCGAAGGCAGCCGCCGCCGAACCGTCTTCCGGAGATGTCACGAGCAGCAGGCTTCCGCCTGGCGCTCCGAGCACGTGTACCGGCCGGGTGCCGTCCGGGATGTCGAGCGGTGCCCACGTGATGCCGTCGACCGACGTGTAGGCGGTGGCTTCGGTCGGCGTGCGGCCGACCGTCGTGAACCGGCCGTGGGCGTACGCCACGTGATCGAACCGGGCGGCCGAGTCGATGACGGTGCTGTGGCCTTCCCACGTAGCCCCGTCCGTCGTCGAAGCGGCTGCGAGTCCCCGCCCGCCCGCTACACCGGCCCCCGGCTCCGCCGCAGAAAACAGCCAGGTTCTGGTGCCGTCGAACGCGACCGACGCGGGAAGGAACAGGGTGACGGGTGCTGCGGCGAACGTCGGGGTGAGCGATGCTCCCGTGGCCGGCGCCGAACGGTCGGGAAGCGTGGGGACGACGCTTGCCTCGTCGACGGCCGGAGGGTCATACAGATCGGTGAGGAGGGCGAGGACGCCGACGAGAACGGCGAGCAACGCGGCGGCCGCCGCCAGGGCGGGATACTGGCGGCGGCGGGAGTGGAAAGGGACGATCTTGGTGTCGACGAAACGGTGCTCGGGCACCTCGAACGTCGACGCTTTGGCGTGCAGGTGATCGCGCAATCGGTCTTCGAGTTTCATGGTTTCTCTCCGAGCTCGACTTGGAGCGCCGCGATGGCGCGGTGCAAGCGGCTCTTCACGGTGCCTTTCGGGATGCGCAGCGCCTCGGCGATCTCTTCGATGGACCAGTCGAGGTAGTACCGCATCACGATGACGGATCGGAACTTGGTGGACAGGGACGCCAGCGCCGCGTCGAGCCCGGGTTCGACCATCGGATTCTGGTGAACCGGGGTGTCCTCGACATAGACGCTGGGTAGTTCTCGCTTTCCCCGACGGAGCTTGGTGCGAGCCCAGTTCATGGCCACGCGGTACACCCAGCCGGTGGGGTTGTCATAGGTCTGGACGTCGGACCAGCGCTGAAACGCACGCGTCAGTGCTTCGTCCGCGGCCTCGATCCCCAGCTCTCGGTTGCCGAGGGCCAGGATGAGCGAACGGACGAGATGATCGCGCTTGTCGAGGTAGAAATCCTCGAACGATCCGACCGTCACGGTCGGTTCAGCAGCCACGGTCCCCTCCATCTCGAGGAGGAGACTCGTCACCGCCCGGTTCGGTTCCCTGATTCTGCACCCGGCGAGGCTACCGGGGCGGCCCTCTCAGTAGGCCAACAGGCTCTTGGCGCGAGCGACGATGCCCGCCGTGTTGGGCAGCACCATGTTCTCGAGCACTTCGGCATAGGGGAACGTGGGGACCTCGGGTGCGGCGTATCGTTTCACCGGGGCATCGAGGTGCTCGAACGCCTTGTCGGCGATCTGTGCCGCCAGTTCGGCTCCGAAGCCCATGAACTCGGTGTCTTCGTGCACGATGAGCGCTCGGCTCGTCTTGGCGACCGACGTCTCGATCGTCGGCCAGTCGAGCGGACGCAGCGATCGCAGATCGATGACTTCGGCCTCGATACCGTCCTCGGCCAGCATGCCCGCCGCCTCGACCGCGAAGTGAGCCATGGCCCCGTAGGCGATGATGGTGATGTCCGCCCCGACCGTTCGGAGTGCCGCCTTTCCGATCGGCACGCGGTGCTCGCCGGCCGGATACGTGCCCTTCCCCAGGCGATACAGCTTCTTCGGTTCCAAGAACAGCACCGGGTCGGGATCCTCGACGGACTCCCAGAGCAGACCCTTCACATCGGCCGGGGTC
>JBFKPQ010000124.1:0-6888 GCA_041628225.1 Acidimicrobiia bacterium
CGGCGTCGAAGTGTGGGATTCGCACACTCACACCGGCGACAACGACCCCGATGGCATCACCAACACCGACATCGCGCTCCTCGACGCGCTCGACGAAGCGGGCCACGCCGGTGCAGTGATCATGAGCAGCGCCGATCTGGGTGGATACGAGCAGGCCAACCGGCGAATCCTCGACGAAGCGCAACGGTCGAACGGGCGTCTGATTCCCTACCTGCGGATCGACCCGCGCGCTCACGACGCAGCCGATCAGGCCCGGCGGGGGCTGGACGGCGGCTTCCGGGGCCTCAAACTGCACCCCCGCGCCGAGGCGTTCCCGATGGACCTCCCGGCGGTGACCACCGTCTGCGAAGCAGCCGCCGACTACCGGCGGCCCGTGCTGGTCCATGCCGGGCGGGGGATCCCTCCCCTCGGCGACGCCGTCCTCCGGCTGGTCGACCGCTTCGACGGGCTGCGCCTGATCCTCGCCCACTGCGGGATCTCCGACCTGACCCGGCTCGGCCCGCAAGCCGTCCTCCACCCCGGACTGTTCTTCGATAGTGCTTGGTGGGACATCACCGATCACCTGGCGTTGGCGGCGTGGGTGCCTCCCGGGCAGATCCTCTACGCCTCGGACACCCCCTATGGGCGTCCCGAGTTGGGGTTCACGCTGGCGATGCGCACGGCGGCCGCGGCCCGCTATTCGCCTGCTCAGGTAGCCGCCCACTTCGGAGGAACCCTGCGCCGCCTGGTGACCGGCGAACCTGGCGAAGATATGGGCGGTCCGCCCGGGGACGGGTTCGTGTGCGCCGACGCCGGGTTGCTACGAGTCCACGGCAGCCTGCAGGCGGCGCTCGGGGCGGCGTTCGCCGGGATCGATGCCCGCGAGGCCACCACGCTGGGCCGGCACGCCTGCGACGTGGCGGCCGGCGAGAAAGACGAAGCCGTCTACCGGGCCATCGCCGCCACGCTCGACGCGATCGATCCCGGCGACCGGCGCAGTCAGCTGACGCTGCTGATCCTGGCTGCGGCGGCCGCCCTCACGCCTCAGGTTCCGGTGCCGGACCTCGACGGGTAGGCGTTCCCAGCTCGCACATGGAGTGCGGTGCCGCCGCTGATCCACCACCGGAAGGGTGCGCCTTCGAACCGTTCGATGGCCTCGCCCACCTCGAGGGGTGCCAGATCAAGCCTCGGCGACGGCGGCGATGTCTTCGAGGTCTTGCTGCACGGCTTTTCGTGTGGCGCCAACCATGAGGCGGCCCACGGTGTTGCCGAGCAGCTTGGCTACGAACGTCCGCGGCTCGGCATCGAACGTCATGGTGAGGAGGCTGCCGTCACCGGCGGGTTCGACGCGCATTTCCGACCGGTACAGGACACCGGGGCCATCGGCTTCGGTGACATAGCCGCGGCCGTCTTCGACCTCGACCACCTTCATGACTTCGGTGGCCTCCCTGCCGAACATCACCCGCGTTTCGCGCCAGGTGGTTCCGACTCCGAACCCGACGCCGTCGTCGAGTCGCTCGACCGCCGTGATGCCGGTGATGCGTTCAGACGAAGCGTTGAGGTCGGTGATGATGTCCCACACCTTGGCGGGTGCTGCGGCGATCTGTTTGGACGTCTCGAGTTTCATGGTCACCTCCGACGTTCACCGTACCGATCAGGGAACCTCGCCGGTGCCGTGATCACCGAAGAGCGTGAATTCGGGCATGAACGTCATCTCCACCCGTCCCGTAGAACCGGCACGGTGTTTGGCGACGATCACCTCGGCGAGGCCCTTGCTCTCTTGCGCCTCGGGGTTGTAGTACTCGTCGCGGTAGATGAACATCACGATGTCGGCGTCCTGCTCGATGGCGCCCGATTCGCGGAGGTCGCCGAGGCGCGGTCGTTTGTCCTCTCGAGCTTCGAGGGAGCGGTTGAGCTGAGAGACGGCGATGATCGGGATTCCCAGCTCGCGCGCCAGGTTCTTCAGGTTTCGGCTGATCTCGGCGATCTCCTGCTGGCGGTTCTCCCGGTTCCGGCCCTGCATGAGCTGCAAGTAGTCGAGCACGACGAGATCGAGGCCGCGGTGGCGCTTGAGGCGTCGGCATTTGGCTCGAACGTCGGTCACGGTGATGTGGGCGCTGTCGTCGACGAACAAGGGCGCCTGGTAGAGCCGGCTGGCCGCGTTGACGACCTTCTGCCACAGCTGGGGTCCGAGCTGGCCTGCCCGGAGCTTCATCGAGTCGACGCGGCCGATCGAACAGAGCAGCCGCTGAATGATCTCTTCCTTGCCCATCTCCATGGAAAAGATGGCCACGGTGCCGCCGTGGGTGGCGACATTCGTGGCGATGTTGAGCGCCAGCGCCGACTTGCCCATCGCGGGACGTGCGGCGACCACGACCAGGTTGGCGGGCTGCAAACCGGCGAGTTTGCGGTCGAGATCGCGAAAACCGGTGGCGAGTCCAGTGATCTCGCCGGCGTTGGCTTCCATCTCTTCGATGACCTCAAGCGACGACTGAAGAAAGCCGCTGAGAGGTAGGAGTCCGTCTCCGACGCGCCGTTCGGCTACCCCGAGCACCGTCTGTTCGGCGCTGTCGATGACAAAGTCGATCTCTTCGTCGGTGAGCATCGCCAGGTCGCTGATCCGTCCTCCTGCCGACATGAGGTTTCGTCGCAGCGCGTGCTCCTCGACGATGTCGGCGTAGTACTCGACTCGGCTGGCAACCGGCACCGCGCTCATCAGTTGCGTGACGAAACCGACGCCGCCGATTCGGTCAAGCTCGCCCTTGCGACGCAGTCCGTCGGTGACCGTCACCGCATCGATCGGCTGGTTGGCGTTGTACAGGTCGACGATGATCTCGTAGATCGCCTGATAGGCGGGGATGTAGAAGTCCTCGGAGCGCAGCCGATCGACGACCTGGTTGGCGGCCTCGGCCGAGAGCAGCAGAGCACCGATGACCGACTCTTCGGCCTCGGCGTTGTGGGGTGGGGTTCTGACCCCGGAAGTCCGGCCTCCGTTGGGAGACCGGCTTCCGGAAGGCAGAGGGTCACGAGCAGGCGGCGCGTAAGCCTCGATGGGAGGCTCAGTGGTGCCGCGGTCGCTCATAGTCTCAGGCGGGGATGACGTCGATCGTCAACACGAACTCGACGTCGGCGTGCAGCTTCACGGGAACTTCGTGGAGTCCGATGCTCTTGATCGGCTTCTCGAGTTGGAGGTTCTTCCGGTCGAGCTTGACCCCGGTGAACTTCTCGACGCCGTCCACGACATCGCTCGATCCGATGGATCCGAACAGCTTGCCTTCATCGCCGGCCTGGGCGGCGATGACGATGCGAGATCCCACCAACTGCTTGGCAACCACCTCGGCCTCTTCGCGGGCTCTGCGAACCGCCTCCTCGCGGGTTGCCTTCACGGCGAGGGCGTGCTTGAGGGCACCGCCCGTCGCCTTGACGGCCAGGTTGCGGGGCAGCAGGTAGTTGCGGCCGTAACCGTCGGCGACATCGACGATCTCGCCTTCGGCGCCGAGCCCTTCGACGGGTGCGATGAGAATGAGTTTCATCAGCGGTTCGTGTAGGGCAGGAGAGCCATCTCGCGGGCGTTCTTGATGGCCACGGCCACCTCCCGCTGATGCTGGGCGCAGTTGCCGGTGACCCGCCGCGCCCGGATCTTGGCTCGATCGGACATGTACTTGCGCAGGACCGCAACCTCTTTGTAATCGATCGTGGCGTCCTTGTTTGCGCAGAAGGTGCAGACCTTCTTTCTCACGCGGCGGTTCGAATCGGGCCGCCGCTTCTTGCGTGTTTGCCGTGCCATGTGTATTGCTCCTGAGATCTAGAACGGGGCTTCGTCGGGCCCGAAATCGTCGCGTGCGACCGGGGCGGCGGGGAGGCCGCCGGAGTCGCCACCACCGAATCCGCCAGAACGAGCGGTCTTGTTGACGGTGGCCGTCGCCCAGCGGAGGCTCGGACCGATCTCATCGATGCGAATCTCCACCACGGAGCGCTTCTCGCCCTCTTGGTTTTCCCAGCTGCGCTGTTCGAGGCTGCCGGTGATGATGACGCGCGTGCCCTTGACGAGCGACTCGGCGGCGTTCTCGGCCGCATCGCGCCACATGGTGCCGCCGAAGAACGACGTCTCTTCCTGCCACTCGTTGTTCTGGTCCCGCCAGCGCCGATTGACGGCGACACGGATGCGGGCCATGGGAATGCCGGACTGCGTGAAGCGCAGTTCCGGGTCTTCCACCAGGTTGCCGATGATCGTTACGGTGTTCGTCATTGTCCCTCTCCCGGGGTTCTGTCCTCGTCGCCGCCTCCGATCATGTCAGAGGGGTGTGACGAGAACCCCTTTCACTCCTCGTCGTGCCGAATGACCTTGTGGCGGACGACCGCGTCGGACAACCCGAGGGCGCGGTCCAACTCATCGACGGCCATCCTGGCGTCGGTCTCGAAGGACACGACCGAGTAGTAACCCTCATTGAGGTGGTCGATCTCGTAGGCGAAGCGCCGCTTGCCCCAGAAATCGGTGTCCGTGACCGCAGCCCCGCGAGCGCTGAGCAGGTCCGCGATCTCTTTCACGCGTCCCTGAGCGTCCTGCTCGGGCAGGTCAGGACGATGAATCGTCATGACTTCGTATTTCCGCATCTGTACCTCCTGTGGACATCCGCCGGGCGGAAGGCCCCGCATCTCTTGCGGAGCAGGAACTGCGCGCGACCCCTGCGGTGGGGACGTGCGGTGGCCGCAGTGTAACGGTGGCGCGGTACCGTCCGAAAACGAGATCGGTGGTTCGTTCTCGCGACCTCGGGGGGTAGGCAGGACGACCGATCGGTCGTACGCTGGACCTACCAACCTACGAGGGGGCGAGATGGACAAGAAGTCCTACACCTTCGCGATCCCCGAGGCTTGGATCCGGTACTTGCTCGTTGCGCTGGCAACGGCTGTCATCGTGGCACCCGTCGCCGCCGGCGCCGGGCATCGATTCACCGACGTACCGGACACCAACATCTTTCACGACGACATCGCGTGGCTCGCCGATGCTCGCGTGACCTTGGGATGCAACCCGCCCGCCAACGACGAGTTCTGCCCGAAAGCCTCCGTCACCAGAGAGACGATGGCTGCCTTCATGAGGCGTCTCGCCAAGAACAAGGTCGTGGACGCCGCCACGGCGGTCACCGCCGACCGTGCGGTCGCGGCCGATACCGCGACCACCGCCACACACGCCACCACCGCCGACAGCGCAACGACTGCGGCCAGCGCCGATCATGCGACGACGGCCACCGATGCGGATCACGCCACGGCGGCCGATAGCGCAACGACCGCCGGCCATGCCACCACCGCCGACAGCGCGAACACGGCCGACCATGCCACCACCGCCGCAGATGCCAACACGCTCGACGGGCTCGACTCGACAGCCTTTCTCCGAGCCAACACCGTGACGACGAGCTACGACGGCGGAAGCTGGCTGATCCACAACCTGAACTCGGCGACGATCAACCGGTGGGTGACGAACATCGAGATATTCGGCGGACCGGGCGTGGTCACATTGGATCTCGTAGCGCCCAATGACATCGGCGGCACCCCGTTCGGCATCGAAACGATCAAGTTCTGTGCGACGGGCCCGGGAACGATCACCAACATCGAGCTCTATCAGACGCCCGAGACGGTGCCGTTCCAGGTGTTCTTCGCTCCCAACACGCCGTTCGTGCCATCGGGTTGTGTCACCTATGAACCCCGGGTAGGAGGACCCGCCCGGGCGTCCTCGATGATCGTCTACACCAACGAATACGTTCGACTCTGGACGACGACCGTGGTGTGGTCGCAGTCGGTTGCCTCGGCGGCAGCCATGCAGAACACACCGGCCTCGAACGACGCCACGGGCAACTGAACCTGTCCCAGTCGAAGACACACCGCCGCCCGCAGCTAACGTCATCGTCCCCCACGGACCTTCCAGCCGTGAGGCATGATTGACCCATGAAGCTCGTCCTGGCACTGGCCCTCCTGGTCGCGGCCATCCCACCCATCCACGCCGGCACGGATGAGCGGATCGCCGTGGTTCCGGGGAGTTACCTGGTCCGCACCAACCCGGTCGGCGAGGCTGACCTCGGAGCTCTCGTGTCACCCGGATGGCAGGTCGTCACGTCGAATGCCGCCGGAGACCCGCGCCAGGTCGCGGAACGACTGTCGGAGCGATTCGGCGGACGCACGGTCGTACCGAATCGGCTCGTCTCACTCGCCCAGACCCTCGAGCCGCTGTATCCCGATCAGTGGGCCCTCGAGAACACCGGCCAGGACGGCGGACTGACCGGAGCAGACATCGACGCGCCCCGGGCCTGGACCTACTCGACGGGAGCCGACGTCGTCGTGGCGATCATCGACTCTGGAGCCAACCTGAACCATCCGGACCTGGAAGGTGCCTTCTGGGTCAACCAAGACGAGATCGCCAACAACGGATTCGATGACGACGGCAACGGTCACGTCGACGACACCGTCGGGTGGGATTTCGTGGAACAGGACGCCGACCCCACCGACACCGACGGCCACGGGACCGGAGTCGCAGCCATTGTCGCCGCCGAGACCGAAGGTTACGGAATGGCGGGCCTGGCACCCAGCGCCCGCCTCATGGTGCTCAAAGCGTGCAACCCGGCGTGCCCGATGGCTGCGCTGGTGGCTGCGGTCGACTACGCCACCCGAGAGGGAGCAGACGTCATCAACCTTTCGCTCGGAGGGTATGGCCCGTTCTTCGAGCCGTTGGGAGATGCGATCACACGGGCCGAAGCGGCCAGCGTGCTCGTCGTCGCTGCAGCAGGCAACGACGGGCGCGACAACGACACGACACCGTTCTTCCCGGCGAGCTTTCCCCACAGCAACGTCGTGGCGGTCTCGTCTTCGAACCGATCAGACACATTGAGCGGGTTCACCAACACCGGGGCCGGCGCGGTC
>JBFKPQ010000125.1:0-6868 GCA_041628225.1 Acidimicrobiia bacterium
AGCAGCAACGCTGGCTCGCCTCCCTCCCTGTCACCGAAGAACTCCCGTATCTCTTCGGTGTGACCGGTCCGGTCGAGGTCGCAGAACGTCTGGCCGATGCGCTGGAGGAGCGATGACCAAGCCGATCCTCGTGACCGGCGCCGGCGGCGTCGGCAAGACGACGGTCTCGGCCGCGCTGGGCGTGCACGCCGCCCGATCCGGGCTGTCCACGCTCGTTCTGACGGTCGACCCGGCCAAGCGTCTCGCCACGGCACTGGGCGTCGACCACCTCGGACCGACCCCGACGGCCAACGCCGAGCTACCCACACTGTGGGCGGCCATGCTCGACGCCGAGTCCTCGTGGGAGGAGATCGCCCGTCGCCACGCGCCGTCTGACGTCGCCGACCGGCTCGTCACATCGGAGTTCTTCCGATCGATCACCCGACACTTCCCCGCCAGCCAGTCGTACGCGGCCGCCGAGAAGATGGCCGACCACGTCGAGGCCGGATCCTGGGATGTCATCATCGTCGACACACCACCCTCGGCGGGCGGCATCGAGTTCTTCACGGCGCCTCAGGAGCTGACCGAGTTGGTCGGCGGGCGGTTGTTCCGATGGTTGACGGGTGGCTCGATCCCCGGGAGGCGGGAGCTCTTCAACCTGGCGGCTCGCCCGGCGCTGCGGATCGTCGACATCGCACTGGGATCCGACCTCCTCGAACGGGTATCGGCGTTCCTGTTCGACCTCCGCACCACATACGACGGATTGCGGAGCAGGTCCAAAGAGATCGAAACGCACTTCCGCGACTCGGTGACGCTCGTGGTCACGACCGCGGACCCGGCACCCGTTGCCGAAGCCGCGCGCTTCTTTCAGGCGCTCCCGTCCGTCGCCAACGCTCCGGCCGCCGTCATCTTCAATCGGGCACTCCCCACCGAATGGGAGAAAGCCGAAATCCCGGAGGATGCCGCCAGGCCGCTGGCGCGGAACCTGGCGCTCTGGGCGCGCGAGGCACGGCGTCAGGAAACGGTCCGCGACGAGTTCGCAGCCCGATACCGGGTTCCGGTGGCGACGATCGGGTGGCGCCCGACGGCGCCGACCGACCTCGAGGCGCTCGACGCGCTCGTCGCCGGGTCGCCCACACTGGCCGACCTCCTCTAGAGGACGGCCCGCTGTCCGAACAGCTCCCGTAGCTCGGCGTAGAGCGCCGACCGGGGCTCCACTCGATGTTGGTCGCCGAGCTTCAGCACCTTGTGCCCCTGGTCGGTCGTCATGTGCAACAGAACGGGCGCGGTGCCCGGATGGTTCGAGAGCACGTCCTTGAGGCGCTGCACCTTGTCGGCCGACAGCAACATGGCTGGGACCTGCACGCGGACCGTGTCGTCGAGCCGCAACTGGGGTTCCTGGAGTGACTGTGCTCTGATCTTGACCTCATCGCCCTTGTGGTCGAGGGAGCCGGTCACCAACAGCACCGCATCCTCCCGGACGAGCGGTCCGAACTCGGCGACAGTTCGCGGAAAACACATGACTTCGACCGACCCGGCGAGGTCTTCGAGCTGGAAGAAGATCATCGGTTCGCCCTTGCGGGTGAACCGCTTCGACACCGAGCCGACGAGCCCACCCACGGTGACCCTGGCGTTGTCGGCCAGATCCATGAGGTCGGAGACAACACAGGTCGAGGACGCCCGCAACATCCGTTCGACACCCAGCAGCGGGTGGTCGGAGACGTACAACCCCAACATCTCCTTTTCGAACGCCAGCTTGATGCGTTTGTCCCATTCGTCCGTCGAGATCTCCCGCTTCGCCATCTCGACGGCGCCGTCGCCGTTGCCGAAGAGGCTGAACTGTCCGATGTCTTCGTTTCGCCGCCGCGTCAGCGTTGCGTCGAGAATGTCTTCGAACTCGAGAACGAGTCCCTTGCGGCTGTAGCCGAGGCTGTCGAATCCACCGGCCTTGATCAACGATTCGAGGGTCCGCTTGTTGAGCGCCGACACGTCGACCCGATCCACGAAGTCCTGGAAGTCGTCGAACGGTCCCGCCTCACGGCGAGCGTCCACGATCTTCTCGACGACCCCTTCGCCGACGTTGCGGACGGCCGACATGCCGAACAGGATCTTCCCGTCGCGGGTGACGAAGTCCATGTCGGATTCGTTGACGTCGGGAACCAGGACTTCGAGTCCCATCGTGCGGCATTCGTTGAGGTAGATCGCGGTGCGATCCTTGTCCCGCTTCGTCGACGTCAGCAGCGCCGCCATGTACTCGGCCGGATAGTGCGCCTTGAGAAAGGCGGTCTGGAAAGCCACATACGCGTAACAGGCGGAATGCGACTTGTTGAAGCCGTATCCGGCGAACGGTTCGACGGCATCCCACAGGTCATTGCCCAGTTTCTCGGGATGTCCCTGCTCCACGCATCCGGCCACGAATTTGGCCTTCTCGGCGTCCATGACCGACTTGATCTTCTTGCCCATCGCCTTGCGGAGGTTGTCGGCCTGCGTCATGTCGTAGCCCGCCATCTCCTGGGCGACCTGCATCACCTGCTCCTGGTACACGATGATCCCGTACGTCGTCTCCAGAAACCGTTCGGTCTCCGGATGGGGGTACTCGATCGGCTTTCGACCGTTCTTCCGGTCGGCGTACTCGTAGTGCATGTTCATGCCCATCGGTCCGGGACGGAACAAGGCGTTGACGGCGATGATGTCCTCGAACGTTTCCGGTTCGAGGCTGCGAATGAGCGACCGCATGGCCGATCCCTCGAGCTGGAACACGCCGATCGTATCGCCTGCACGGAGCAGCTCGAACGTCTTCGGGTCGTCGAGCGGTACGTCGTCGATGTCGACTCGGTCTCCGTGCGAGCGTTCGATGAGTTCCAAACAGCGCTCGATCGTCGACAGGTTCCGGAGACCCAAGAAGTCCATCTTCAGCAACCCGAGCGACTCGATGGCGCCCATCTCGTACTGCGTGACGATCTCGGCCCCGTCGCCCTTCTGCTGAACCGGGACGAGTTCGGTCACGGGTTCCGGTGAGATGACGACCGCCGCAGCATGGATGGAGTCCTGTCGGCGGAGCCCTTCCAGGCCGCGCGCCGTCTCGACGACCCGCTTGACGTCCGGGTCGGCGTCGTAGGCCGTCCGCAGCTCGGAGGCGTTCGAGAACCAGTCTTTGATGGTCTGATCGCTGTCGGCCGGCGGCGCCTCCAGACATTGGTCGAGCGTGGCTTCTTTGCCGAGGATCGCCGGCGGCATCATCTTCGCCACCCGGTCGCCGACCGAGTATGGCAACCCGAGCACCCGGGCCGCATCGCGAATCGCCTGCCGACCCTTGATGGTCGAGAAGGTGATGATCTGCGCGACGTGGTCAGATCCGTACTTCTCGGCGGCGTACCGGATCACGTCGGCGCGGTACCGCTCATCGAAATCCATGTCGATGTCGGGCATTTCGCGACGACCCGGGTTGAGGAATCGCTCGAAGATCATCCCGTACCGCAGAGGATCGAGGTCGGTGATGCGCAGGCAATAGGACACGATGGCGCCGGCCGCCGAGCCACGCCCCGGTCCGGTTCGTATCCCTCGTTCGCGCGCGTAGCGGATGAGGTCCCACACGATCAGGAAGTAGGCGGGGAACCCCATGTCCTCGATGATCCGGAGTTCATGCTCGATCCGGTCGCTCACCACTTCGTCGAGCATCGCGCCGTAACGCTGTTTGGCGCCTTCGTACACGAGTTCGCGCAGGTAGCTCGTTTCCGTGTGACCGGCCGGCACGGGAAACTGCGGAAGCAGGATCTTCCCGAACTCCAGCGTCACGTGCGAACGATCGGCGATCTCCAACGTGTTGTCGCACGCTCCCGGGAACTCGTCGTCGGGAAACATCGAACGCATTTCGCGGTTCGTCTTGAGGTACAACCCAGTTCCCTCGAACTTGAAACGGCTGGGATCGTCGATGGTCGATCCCGTCTGGATGCAGAGCAGTACGTCGTGGCTCTCGGCGTCCTCCGCACGGATGTAGTGGGCATCGTTCGCAGCCAGTAGCGGCGCGCCCGTTCGGCGGCTGATGTCGACCAGGTCGGGGAGGATGCGCCGCTGTGCTTCGATGCCGTGGTCGGCGATCTCGATGAAGAAGTTGTCCTTGCCGAAGATGTCCTGATAGCGCGCCGCCGCGGCCAGAGCTCCATCGAAGTCGCGCGACAAGCTCGTGTTGCCTTCTTCCCGGGACGCATCCGGAGCCAAGAGCGAAGCCACCTCGCCGCCCAGGCACCCGGACGTGGCGATGACGCCCTCGGCGTGCTCGGCGAGCAGCTCGAAGTCCATGCGCGGCTTGTAGTAATAGCCGTCGAGGTAGCTCGCCGAGACGAGTTTCATGAGGTTCTGGTACCCGGTCTGGTTCTCGGCCAACAGCGTCATGTGGTACCGGCGGTTCTCGGCCCGGCTGGGCCGGTCGAACCGGCTGCCGGGCGTGACGTACGCCTCGACGCCGAGGATCGGTTTCACGCCGGCGGCAGTCGCAGCCCGGTAGAAGTCGACCGTCCCGTACATGACCCCGTGGTCCGTGACCGCAATGGCCGGCTGAGCGTCGCGGGCCGCCACCCGCACCATGTCCTTGACCCGGGCCGCGCCATCGAGCATCGAGAACTCGCTGTGCACGTGTAGATGAGCGAAGCCGTCGCGGGCCAACAGCTGACAGACCTCCGAAGCGAATTACAGGGCTGGAATTCGGACGTTACCAGACCGACAGGATGGCGGCCAGTGCGACGGCGGCGGCGGCCATGACCCGCTGCGGGGCGTGCCGGCCGGGCACGTTTTCGTACAACCAGCCGAGCACCACACCGGCGACGAGACCCCCGAGATGGCCCTGCCAGGACACCCGCGGTACCAGAAAGGGCACGACGGCGTTGAGGGCCAACAGGAACAACATCTGGTTGTACATGGCGCGTCCCTGCGGGGTGTGTCGCCGGCTGCTCGACAGGTACAGCCACACCCCGAACACGCCGAAGATGGCACCGGACGCACCGACCAGCAGGTCGTCGGGTCCGCCCAACCAGAACGCCGTTGCTCCCCCGGCGGCGGCCGACGCGAGGTACAGACCCAAGAAGGGGGCGGGGCCGTACCGGCGTTCGATGGCAGGCCCGAAGAGATACAGCGCATACATGTTGAAAGCGAGGTGGAGAGTGCTGGCATGGAGCAATGCTGCGCCGAACAAGCGCCACCACTCGCCTTCGGCGACGAGACGATTGTCCTGGACGAGCCAGACCAGCGCTTGTCCGGAGGCCGGCACGAAGCGAGCCATCACGTAGACGGCCACGGCGATCGCGATGATCGTCTTCGTCACGGTCGCTCCGTCCGCCGGGCTGATCGACCGCAGATGCTTGGCGCGCGTGGTCCCCAGCTCCCGATGGCAATCGGGGCACCGCTGACCGACGGCTGCATCCACGGAGCAGTCAGGACAGATGGGGAGGCCGCAGCGCGAACAGCGGAGTCCGGTGACGACCGTCGGATGGCGGTAGCAGGTGGTTTCCACGAACGAGCAGGCTACCGGCACCTCCGGCCAATGCCGTTAGCCTGCCCCCATGCAGGTGACTCCCACATGATCGGCATCATGACCGCGGGCGGCGATTGCCCAGGACTCAACGCGGTGATCCGCGCCGTAGTCCGGCGCGCCCACCAGGCCGGCGAGCAATGCATCGGATTCCGAGACGGGTGGCGCGGCATGATGCACGACCTCACCGAACCGCTCACGCTCGACGACGTTGCGGGCATCATGCAACAAGGCGGCACGATCCTCGGGACCTCGCGCATGGATCCCTACGTGCACGGCGACGGCTATGCCTCGGTGCGCACAGCTCTCGAGCGCCACGGGGTCGATCGGATCGTCGCCATCGGCGGAGAGGGCTCGCTCCTCACGGCCATGCGCCTCTGGCAGGAAGGTCTTCCGGTCATCGGCGTGCCCAAGACGATCGACAACGACATCTCCGCCACCGACGTGACGTTCGGATTCCACACCGCCGTCCAGATCGCCACCGACGCCATCGACCGCCTCACCACCACCGCCGAGTCCCACAACCGGGTGATTCTCGTCGAGGTCATGGGCAGGCACACCGGATGGCTGGCGACCTACGCCGGTATCGCCGGCGGCGCCGATGCCATCCTCGTGCCCGAGGTGCCGTATGACATGGACGCTCTGACGGAGTTGATCCGTAGGCGGCACGGACGCAGCCGGCAATACTCGATCGTGGTCGTGGCCGAGGGCATCACCCCTCCGGAGGGTTCGACGGCTCCGACGATGGGGATCGATGCGTTCGGATTCGCTCGACTGGGGGGCGTGTCCTACGCCCTCGCCCCGCTCATCGAAGAACGCACCGGCTTCGAAACTCGGGTCACGGTGCTGGGACACATTCAGCGAGGAGGTTCGCCGACGGCCTACGACCGCGTCCTCGCCACCCGTCTCGGCGTGGCGGCCGCCGATCGCGCCATGGCCGGCGAAGCTGGAGTGATGGTGGCACTCCAAGGCGACGACATCGTGCCCGTGTCGCTGGAGGTGGCCTGTTCCGAAGTCCGGACGCTCGATACCGCGCTGTTCGACGTCGCGCAGACCTTCTTCGGCTAGAGGTCGATCGATCCGAGGTCGGGAGGTCCGAGCCCCTGGAGCACGGCGCCCAGATCGTCGGGTAGCGGCGCCGTGACCTCCACGCCGTCACCGTGGACGGGGTGCGAGAATCGGACGGTCCTGGCATGGAGGAACACACGTGGCGCCTCCACGGCATCGCGCCCCGGACGGTAGGTGGCGTCACCGACGACCGAGTGACCGATCGCGGCGAGGTGGACGCGGATCTGGTGGGTTCGTCCGGTCTCGAGTTCCACGTCGAGCAGCGTGACGGACGGATCGTCCCACGCCGCCCTTCGC
>JBFKPQ010000126.1:0-6865 GCA_041628225.1 Acidimicrobiia bacterium
CACCTGCGCGGGTTCAAGAACCCCAATCGTGACCCGTTCACCGTGGTGAACGTCGAGGCGCTCAACGCTTTCGCAGCAGGCACCACCGTGACGCCCGATGCGCTACGGTCGGCCGGTCTCGTCAAGAAGAAGGGCCGGGTCAAGGTCCTCGGCGAAGGCGACCTGTCCACGTCGCTGACCGTCCAGGTGCACGCCTGCTCGGCGTCCGCCCGAGAGAAGATCGAAGCCGCCGGCGGAACCGTCTCCGTCCTGGACTGACCGACGACCCGCAACGACCGAGAGGCTGACCGAACCCATGCTCGCTGTCTACCGACACATGTTCACCATTCCGGACCTGCGCCGGAAGATCCTGTTCACTTTGATGGTGTTCGCCGTGTACCGACTCGGCACGTCCATCCCGGTGCCCTACACGGATCTCGAGGCGCTGCAGGAGATCGATCGGCTTTCGACGGAGGCCGGCATCTTCGGATTGCTGAACCTGTTCTCGGGTGGCGGCCTCGAAGGCTTTTCGGTGTTCTCGCTTGGCATCCTGCCGTACATCACGGCGAGCATCATCATGCAGTTGCTGGCCGTCGTCATCCCCCGCCTGCAACGGCTGCAAGAAGAAGGCCAGTCGGGCCAGCGGGTGATCACCCAGTGGACCCGTTATCTGACCGTCATTCTGGCGCTCCTGCAGTCGACGACGTTCAGCTTCCTATTCTCCCGAGGCACACTCACGCCGGGCGGGATCATCCTCATCCCGGAGTACACACCTCCGAAGGCGGCACTCATCGTGCTCACCATGACTGCCGGCACGGCGTTCATCATGTGGCTCGGTGAGCAGATCACGGCCAAGGGCGTCGGGAACGGCATGTCCCTGATCATCTTCATCAGCATTCTGAGCCAGCTGCCCGGTCAGTTCGGCCAGATCTACGCCCAGACCGCGCTTGTCGACCGGTGGGGCCGGTTCATCTCGATGATGCTCATCTTCCTGATCATGACGGTCACGATCATCTACGTCGATCAGGGCCAGCGACGCATACCGATTCAGTTCGCCAAACGGGTGCGGGGCCGCCGCGTGTACGGCGGTACCTCGACGTACATTCCGCTGAAGGTCAACACGGCCGGGGTGATCCCCGTGATCTTCGCGACGTCGGTGCTCACGTTCCCCGCGCTCCTGGTCACCCTCATCCCGGCCCAAGAAAACCGGTTCGTGATCTCGATGCGCTCGTGGGTCGACGAGAACCTGGGCCTCAGCGGTGGAACGACGTGGACCTACATCTTCGTGCTGTTCGGCCTCATCGTGTTCTTCACCTACTTCTACACGGCCATCCAGTTCGACCCGACCAAGCAGGCCGACTCACTCCAACGCCAAGGCGGATTCATCCCCGGCGTCCGTCCTGGCACGGCCACCGAGCGGCACCTGGAGCACATCCTCAACCGGATCACGCTGCCCGGTGCGATGTTCCTCGGCATCATCACCGTGCTGCCGTCGCTGGCCGGCGTGTTCTGGGGCATCTTCGTGGCGTTCTCCGGCGTCTCGCTGCTCATCGTGGTCGGCGTGGCGCTCGAGACGATGAAGCAGATCGAGAGCCAGCTCACGATGCGGAACTACGAGGGATTCCTCACTTGAGGCTCTTGTTCCTCGGGCCTCCCGGCGCCGGCAAGGGCACCCAGGCCATCCGCGTCGCCGATCGGCTCGGCGTGCCGCACATCGCCACCGGTAACATGCTGCGCGAGGCGGTCGCCCAAGGCACCGAGTTGGGCAAGCAAGCACAGTCGATCATGGCGAGTGGAGCCCTCGTGCCCGACGAACTCGTCATCGACATGCTCATGGAGCGCATCGGGCGGGACGACGCGGCCGACGGGTTCATCCTCGACGGATTCCCACGAACGCTGCCCCAGGCCGAAGCCCTCGATGAGGCGCTTCCGGGTGGGCTCGACGCCGCGGTGTACATCGTGGTGGCCGACGACGAGATCGTCCGTCGGATCTCGGGCCGAAGAACCTGTCCCAACCAACACGTCTATCACGTCGACGACAATCCTCCCCAGACCGAAGGGGTGTGCGACCTCGACGGTGAGCCGCTCATCCAGCGCGAGGACGATGAGGAAGCCGTCGTACGCAACCGGCTCGCCGTCTACCGGCGCGACACCGAGCCGCTCGTGACCTACTACCGCTCGTCCGGCCTCCCCGTCCACGACATCGAAGGCGTCGGCGACCTCGACGACATCGAACAGTCGATCCGGACCGCCCTCCGCAGTTCATGATCACCCTGAAGAAGCCCGAACACTTCAAGCGGATGGAAGTGGCTGGCCGCTGCGTGGCCGCCGTTCACCGCGCGGTGCGCCGTGCCGCCGCACCGGGCGTCACGACCGACGAACTCGACGCCGTGGCCGCCCGAGTGATCGCCGACCACGACTGCCGGCCCTCGTTCTTGAACTACCACGGCTTCCCGAAGCACATCTGTGCCTCGCCGAACGAGGTGATCGTGCACGGCATCCCGAGTGGTTACGAGCTGCAGGACGGCGACATCATCTCCATCGACGCCGGCGCCATCTTCGAGCGCTATCACGCAGATGCGGCCATCACCTTCGGTGTCGGCGAGATCTCGGACGAAGCCGCGCGCCTCATCGAGACCACCGAACGCGCCATGTGGGCCGGGATCGCGGCGGTGCAGGTAGGCGCCCGCATCGGCGACGTGGGAGCCGCCATCCAGGCCGTGGGCGACGAGGGTGGCTACGGCATCGTGCGGGAGTATGTCGGCCACGGCATCGGTCTGAACATGCACGAGAAGCCGAACGTCCCCAACTACGGCACACCCGGAACCGGCATGCGGTTGCGCGAGGGCATGGCGATCTGCATCGAGCCGATGTTCAACGCAGGGGGTGACGAAACCGAGCTGCTCGACGACGGCTGGACCGTCGTCACGGCGGACGGAACGTTGTCGGCCCACTGGGAGCACACCGTGGCGATCACCGACGAGGGGATCAAGGTGCTCACCGCCCAAGAAGAGGTCGGAGCTGATTTGTGGGAGGAGCAGCCCAAAGGCTAACCTTGCTCTTCGGTCGTGGACCGCACGTTTGTCGTGCCATTTGGCTCGCCAGGTCCACCCGATCAGAGGACCGCGCGTCAGCGTTCACCACTCATGTCCACGCCTCGTCGTGTGCGTGACGGACGCAAGAAACTGAAGTGTTGGAGTTGGAGATGAAGGTACGTCCTTCTGCCAAGAAAATGTGCGAGAAGTGCCGGATCATCCGGCGGCGCGGACGCGTCTGGGTGATCTGCCCGAACCCTCGCCACAAGCAGCGACAGGGGTAGTAGTTCATGGCTCGTATCGCCGGAGTAGACCTTCCGCGGGACAAGCGGCTCGAGATCGCGTTGACATACATCTACGGCATCGGTCACACCCGTTCGCTGCAGATGATCGACGCGATCGGCCTCGACGCCGACACCAAGGTGCGTGACCTCACCGAGGACGAGGTCCTCAAGATCCGCCGCCACATCGATCAGAACTTCCGGGTGGAGGGTGACCTGCGCCGTGAGGTGTCGCAGAACATCAAGCGCAAGGTCGAGATCGGTTGTTATCAGGGCATCCGCCACCGTCGCGGTTTGCCGGTGCGCGGCCAGCGCACGCACACGAACGCCCGGACGCGCAAGGGGAAGAAAACCCCCATCGCCGGGAAGAAAAAAGTAACGAAGTAGCAGCCCGCGGAGGACCCAGGTGGCCGAACAGCAACGCAGAGTCCGTCGTCGCGAGCGCAAGAACATCGCGCACGGCGTCGCCAAGATCAAGGCGAGCTTCAACAACACGATCATCAACATCGCCGACCAGCAGGGCAACACGGTCGTGTGGACGTCGGGCGGTTCCGTCGGGTTCAAGGGTTCCCGCAAGTCGACGCCGTACGCCGCGCAGGTGGCTGCCGAAGAGGCGGCGCGCCGGGCCGGCGAGCACGGCATCCGCAAGCTCGACGTGATCGTGAGCGGTACCGGCTCGGGTCGGGACACGGCGGTTCGGACACTGCAGAACATGGGCATGGAGGTCACGGGCATCCGTGACGTGACGCCCATTCCGCACAACGGCTGCCGACCCAAGAAGCGGAGGAGGGGCTGATGGCTCGGTACACGGGTCCCACCCACAAAGCGTGCCGGCGCGCCCAGACGCCGCTTTGTCAGACGAAGAAGTGTCCGGTCGACAAGCGTCCGTACCCTCCTGGTGAGCACGGTCGCGGGCGTATTCGCGAGTCGGACTACCTGGTGCAGCTGCGCGAGAAACAGAAGCTCCGTTACATGTACGGCGTGTTGGAACGGCAGTTCCGCAACTACTACGAGACCGCCAACCGCCAGACGGGCATCACCGGCGACAATCTGCTGCGCTTGCTGGAGAGCCGTCTGGACAACGTCGTGTATCGCGCCGGCATGGCCGCCACCCGGCCCCAGGCGCGCCAACTCGTCAACCACGGGCACTTCCTCGTGAACGGCAAGAAGGTCGACATTCCCTCGTATCAGGTGAAGGCCGGCGACGTCGTGACCATGCGTGAACGCAGCCGCAACCTGTTGGTGGTGCAGCACGCCGTGGACACCGGTGACCGTTCTTCGCCCGAGTGGCTCTCGGTCAACCTCGACGACCGCACCGTCTCGGTCGTCGACCTGCCCAACCGCTCTCAGATAGATACGCCCATCCAAGAACAGCTCATCGTCGAGCTCTACTCGAAGTAGGTCACCGTGCTCATTGTTCAACGCCCCCACATCGAAGAAGAAACGGTTTCCGACGTTCGGTCGCGGTTCATCGTCGAGCCGCTCGAGCCCGGGTTCGGCTACACGCTCGGCAACACGCTGCGCCGCTCGCTGCTGTCGCGGGTGCCCGGGGCGGCCGTCACCTCCATGCAGATCGAAGGCGTCGAGCACGAGTTCAGCACCGTGTCGGGCGTCGTCGAGGACGTCGTCGACATCATCCTGAACATCAAGCAGATCGTCGTGAGCATGGAGGCCAACGAGCCGCAGACGCTCTACCTGTCGGCCAAGGGTGCCGGCGACGTCACGGCCGGGCAGCTCAAACTCCCGGCCGGCGTCGAGGTCATCAACCCCGACCTCCACATCGCCACGTTGTCGTCGTCGGGCCGTCTCGAGATGGAATTGACCGTCGAGCCCGGCGTCGGCTACCGCATGGCGGCCAAGACCCCGGGCACCGACACCATCGGTGTGATCCCGATCGACGCCATCTTCTCGCCGGTGCGGAAGGTCGCCTATCGGGTCGAAGCGACGCAGGTCGGTCAGATGACCAACTTCGACCGCCTCGTGATCGACGTCGAGACCGACGGTTCGCTCAGCCCTTCCGACGCGGTGTCATCCACCGGAAAGACGTTGCGCGACCTGCTGGCGTTGTTCGCCGATCTCGGCGAGTACGAAGGCCTCGTCCCGGGCGAGATCGCCCAGCCCGAGTCCAGCTCTCCCGATCTCGAGTTGCCCATCGAGGCGCTCGACCTCTCGGAGCGGCCCCGCAACTGCCTGCGGCGTGCTCAGGTGAAGACGGTCGGCGAGCTGGTGCTCAAGACCGAAGACGATCTGCTCAACATCACGAACTTCGGCCAGAAGAGCCTCGAAGAAGTGATCGCCAAGCTCGACGAGCTGGGCCTCAGCCTGAGCACGGGAAGCGACCGGGAGGCCGGCTGATGCCACGTCCCCCCAAGGGCAAGCGCCTCGGTGGGAGCCCCTCCCATCACAAGGCGATCCTCTCCAACCTGTCGACGTCCCTGTTCTGGGAGGGCCGGGTGACCACGACGGTGTCGAAGGCCAAGGCGGTCCGTCCGTTCGCGGAACAGCTGATCACCAAGGCGAAGAGTGGCACGCTCCACGACCGCCGCCAGGTGTTGAAGGTCATCGGCGACAACGAGGTCGTCACGAAGCTGTTCGACGAGATCGGCCCGCAGTACGCCGAGCGTCCCGGCGGCTACACCCGGATCCTCAAGCTGGGTCCGCGACGCGGCGACAACGCCGAGATGGCGATCATCGAGCTCGTCTGATCGATGGCGGCGCGTCGCTAGCCTGCCGCCCATGAACGACCGCTTCCTCACGTTCTCACACGACGAGTGGGGTCGGCTGCGCGCCAACACGCCGATGACGCTGACCGAGGCCGACCTCGACAAGTTGCGCGGCATCAACGAGCAGGTGTCGCTCGACGAGGTGGCCGAGATCTACCTGCCGCTGTCGCGGTTGCTGAATCTGTACGTGGCCGCGACCCAGTCGCTCTATCAGGTGACCGATACCTTCTTGGGGAAGCCCGCCGCCAAGGTTCCCTACATCCTGGGTGTGGCGGGAAGCGTCGCCGTCGGGAAGAGCACCACCTCTCGCATCCTCCAGGCGTTGCTCTCGCGCTGGCCCGCACATCCCAAGGTCGACCTGGTCACCACCGACGGATTTCTCCTCCCCAACGCCGAGCTCGAACGGCGCGGGCTCATGGACCGGAAGGGCTTTCCCGAGAGTTACGACCTTCGACGGCTGCTCGACTTCCTGGCGGCCCTCAAGTCCGGGGAGCGGTCCGTGGCGGCGCCCGTGTACTCCCACGAGGCGTACGACATCCTTCCCGGCGTGACCTCGGTGATCGACGCTCCCGACATCGTGATCGTCGAGGGCCTCAACGTTCTCCAGGCCGGGGGAGGCGCGCATGTGTTCGTGTCGGACTTCTTCGACTTCTCGGTCTACGTCGATGCCGACGAGGACGCAGTGAAACAGTGGTACGTCGACCGCTTCCTGACCCTGCGGGCGACCGTGTTCCAGGACGAGGCCGCGTACTTCCACCGCTACGCCGGGATCTCCGAAGGCGAGGCCCGTCGCACGGCGACCGAGATCTGGGACACGATCAACGGCGTCAACCTTCGTGAGAACATC
>JBFKPQ010000127.1:0-6746 GCA_041628225.1 Acidimicrobiia bacterium
CGGGTAGTCGTTGGGATCGATGGAATCCACGTCGATGGGAGGCTCGACGCCGGAGTTGCCGGTGATGTCGGTGCCGATGGCGCCCGGCATGATCACCGAAACGCCCACGTTGGTGTCGAGCAGTTCGGCGTACAAACCTTCAGTGAGGAGTTTGATGGCTGCTTTGGTGGCGCCATACATGCTCTGTCCGGGGACGGGGGCCAGGGCACCCATGCTCGACAGGTTGGCGATGTGGGCGGCCGGGCGGGTGAGGAGGTGCGGGAGAAACGCCTTCACCATGTGGATGGTTCCCCACAAGTTGACGTTGACGACTCTCCCGATGGCTTCGTAGCTGAGATCGTTGAATCGGGCGAAGTCGTGGATGATCCCGGCGTTGTTGATGAGTCCGTCGACCGCGCCGTGCTTCTCGATCACCTGGTCGGGCAAGGCGTGCACGATCCCTTCGTGGCTGATGTCGAGGGAGTGCAGCGTGAGGCGATCGCCGGCTTCGGCCAAGTCAGCCGTTTCTCTGAGGCTGTGTTCCCGGACGTCGACGGCCGCGACCTCGGCGCCGCGACGAAGCAGTTCGAGTACCAATTGACGGCCGATGCCATTCCCGCCGCCCGTGACGACGACGACCTTTTCTGCGAACTTCACGGCGACTCCTCACCTGGCGTTTCTGAGGCCCCCTGCGGTAACCAGCCTAATAGCGTGAAAGGGGGGCGGGTGAATGCTCTGTCACGCGCAGTAACTAGTCCGCATCGGTCGACGCGGCTCGATATCCAGCGACGACTCGAGAACCTTTTTGCTCGGCCGGTGTCGAACCTCCGAACAAGCCCGAAAGGAACTCGATGTCCCTGTCCTCCACTCGCCGGATCGCGGCCGGAGCGGCCGCAAGTCTGCTGCTGATCTCTGCGTGTGCGCAAGCCGACGAACCCACCGCCACGACGGCGACCCTCGCCGTGGAGGCGATCCAGCCGAGTACGCCGGATGGGCTGGCCGAAGCGATCGAAATCGCCATCAACGCCAACGACGAGGCAGCGCTGCGCGCGATCTTGCCGCCGACTGCTTGGGACTCCTTTGGCGATGTGCTGCTCGACGGCTTCGTCCCCGACGCGCGTGCGTGCAGCGAACAGCGGTGCACCATCTTCGAGCGGGATGTTCCGCGCGCCCTGGAGATCGAAATCGAAGAGACGTCCGGTGGTTGGGTAGTCCGGACCGCCAGCCTCGAATCCACCAACTAGCCCGGTGGCGGCTGCTGCCTGCCCGGCCCACGACACAGGATCTCAGATGGCCACCAGCGCCACCGCCACGGCGGCGAGCGCGAAGCCGGCGATCTGGTGGCGGGCGGGCCGCTCCTGGAAGAACACGATGGCGAGCAGCGCACTGACGGCATACATCATCTGCAGCAACATGCCCGCGACGACCAGGTTCTCTTGGGCGGCCAGCGTGTAGAACGACATGCCGATCGTCGAACCCGTCGCCGCCAGCAGCACGAACCGCCATGAGCCTCGCACCGGCCAGAGGGGACCACGCCGGGTCATCGCGATGGCACCTACCACCACGAGCGAGCCGAACCTGGTCGCGATGACCGGCAGGATGTTGGAGGCCTCCGAGGTGATGCCGAGCCCCACCGCCAGGAGACCGAATCCGGCTCCGGCTGCGACTCCGTAGGCGAGCCCCGCGCCCCTGCCACCGCCCTCGTCCCGCCGTACCCAGCCGATCAGCCCGATCGCCACGACCCCGATCGCGATTCCCGCCAGCGTCACCGGTCCGGCCGGGTCACCGGTGAAGAGTCCGACGGAGACAGGCACCACGGCGCTCACCACCGCCGCGCTGGGTCCGACGACGCCGATCGTGGCGCGGGCATAGCCCGCATAGAGCATCAACAGACCGATCCCAGCACCCAAGCCTCCGATCCCCCCGAGAACGTAGTCCCTCACCTCGGCTGTGCCGCCGACGGCGATGGCGACGAGGGCGATCGGTCCCCAGCTCGTGAGCATCATCCAGAATGTGACCGCGACCACCCGACCTCGGCGTCCGGCGATGGCGCCGAAGAAGTCGGCCGCGCCGATGGCGAGAGCCGCGGCGAGGGAGTACACGACGACCATGACGCGTCAGGCTAGGGGCGTCATCCGAGGGCCATGGCGGCGAAGGAGACGGCGAGGGCCCCTGCGGCCAAAGCCCACCACTTTTCGATGCGTGATCGCGACGCAAGATTCGCGACGGCTCCGATCGCGAACAAGCCGGCGAGCCACCAGAGCGCCGTCGGACCCAGGTCGGGAAGCGCCGGTACATCGACGACCGCACCGGCTTCGAGGACAGCCAGACCGAGCGCAGGATAGATCAACCCACCCATCACACCGCTGGCGACCCGATACGGAGGCGGCAGGGCACCCGTGTGTTGGCCGCCCCAAGCGGCCGCTCCCCACGGCGCACCGCCGGCGAGCGCAAGTTGGAAGGCGCAGATGATGCCGAGCAGCACGACCGCGGCCACCGCCCACGGGCTCATCGGAAGGAGCGGTGTCGTTCTCGGCCTCTGATGGTCACAAGGCCGGTTCGACGCCGGTCAACTCGGCCGACACGTCCCACAGGCGGCGCGCGGTGTCGGCGTCCTTCGACCGCGCCGACGAATCGACCTGTTCGGCCGGGCCTCCCATCTGGCCGAAGCCCGACGGGCCGAAGTACTGGCCGCCCTGCACTCCGGGAGCCGTTGCGGCCATCTCCAGCGGCCAGGCGCCCTGGGCGGCGGTGTTCATGAACCGTGCCATGGGACGGCTGAAGAGGTTGAAGACCCGTGGGTTGGAGTGGCGGCTCAGTTCGGTGTGAGCGGCCCCGGGATGCGCGGCCACCGACAGCGTCGCCGACCCCTTCGCCCGCAAGCGCCGGTCGAGCTCATAGGTGAACAGCAGGTTGGCGAGTTTGCTCTGGCAGTAGCGGCCGTACTTGTTGTAGGACCGTTCGGCGTTGAGGTCGTCGAAGTTGATGCGGCCCGGCTTGTGGGCATTGCTCGACACGGCGACGACGCGCGAGCCCGCGGTGCGCTCGAGGGTTGGCAGAAGGTGCGCGGTGAGTGCGAAGGCGCCGAGGTGATTGACGCCCAGCTGTGACTCGAAGCCGTCACGGGTTCGCTGCAGGGGCGGGAACATGATGCCGGCATTGTTGATGAGCCCGTCGAGTCGAGCCTCACCGGCAACGATCTCCGCAGCGGCTCGCACGGATACGAGATCTCCGAGGTCGATGTCAACGATCGTGGCGTCGGCATCCGGGAGTTCTGCCCGAAGGGACTCGAGAGCGGCGTCGGCTTTGGTGCGGTTGCGGCAACCGAGCAGGACCCGTCCACCTTGGCGCGCCAGCACCTTGGACGTCTCGAATCCCAGACCCGTGTTGGCGCCGGTGACGAAGAAGGTCTTGCCGGCGAGTCCCGGCACATCGGCGTCGGTGAAGGGCATGTCGAACCGTACCACTCGCCTGGCGGGTACCGTCGAGGATGAGCTACGGAGGACATCGTGGGCATCGAGCCGCATCTCTGGACGGACGACCTGCCGGTGGCTGTCGAGTGGTATGGGTCGGTTCTGGGCTTCGAGGTGATACAGCGCTACCCAGCCGAAGGCGACGCGACGTGGATGCAGCTCGGGCGCGACGCCGATCGAGTGATGATCGCCACCGTTCCCACCGAGGTGGCGCCGAATCAGACGTACTTGACCACGGTCCGCCAACGTCTCGACTCGGGCGGCGGGCCCCTGGCGCTATACCTGCATGTGTCGGACGTCGACGCCGTTCACGATGCTGCGACGGCCGCCCGTGCCGCGGTGGTCGAAGACATCTGGGATGCCTGGTGGGGCGGCAGACAGTTCACCGTCCTCGATCCGATGAGCGTCATGTGGACCGTGTTCGAAGCCTCCGAGTGAGCGTCAACGCCGAGTGGCGTGCGTCACTGCGACGACCGACTCTGACGAGATGAGACCGAGCGCGGCGGCGTGATCGGCCATCGCCGCCGAGTCGGCCGACAGGACGATGGGAATGTCGTGGTCCCAAGAATCGAGGACGGCTTCCACTCGTCCGTCGCCGGGGTCGAGGCGCACCTCGCGGATGTAGGCCGCCACGAACCGATCCGGATTCCGCCGGATGGCCGTGGCATAGATCTCTGGGTCGTGCTGGCCGGAATCTCCGATCAGGACGAACCGGAGGCCGGGATGCAGGTCGAGGATCTCGGCGATGGCGGCGAGCTTCGTCGAGGCATGGGTGCGTCCCGTCCCCGACCCCAGCAGGTCGCGCAACAGCAGAGGACCAGGCGGGAATCCACGATGGTCGAGGAACCGGGTCAGGAAGCCGTGCAGATTCCATGGACTCGACGAGACGTAGAACACCGGGTGGTGGTCGTTTTTCGCGAGTGCCCGATACAGCGTGGCCGCACCGGCCAGCGGCGCGCGCGTCAGGGCCGAACCGAAGAAGGTTCGGACCATCATCGACAGCGTTCGTTGAGCTCCGGTATGCAAGACCGTGTCATCGATGTCGGAGATGACGCCGAAGGCGGCATCGGGATCCGACACGCGGACGCGGTCGGTCACGGGCGGTACGGACGTAATGCCTCGATAGGGAGCTGCCAGTCCGATCGTGGCTTCGGCCCACGGCCCCTCAGCGCCGCCCGGCGTGCGGATCTCGAAATAGCCTTCGTCGTCGGTAGTGACGGAGCCGACGCGCCCTCCGACTCGCACCTGCACGACGACGCCGGGAAGTTCGTTCGTCGCGAAGCGCCGGAACATCCGGTTGGCGGCGGCCCAGACGCCGTCTCCGCCCGCCGCAGCCGGAGACAGGGGGTTGTCGAGAATCCGGCCCCGGATGACCAGGTCGTCCCGGCCATGTCCTCCATAGGTTTCGATCCGAAGATGCCGGGGCGGCGAGTCTCCCCGGCGCAGCAACACGTTCGAGTCCCACAGCTGCTCGAGGGCACGGGCGAGGTCGCCGAGCCGGCTAATGGCGGATCACCCGTGCCAACGCATCGGCCGCGACGAGGAGAGCCGGGTGGTCCAAGGCGAGAGGTTCGACCTCGAACGGCACGCCGGCCAGAGGAGAGGTGGGGGTTCCGTCGTCGTCATGTCCGGCCCACACGACGACGTTGATCCACTCGGGATCGTGATACGACCACCACGAGATGCCGTCGTGCTCGTCGGTCAAGAACAGTCGAAGCGCCAGTTGGCGGGTCTTGTCGCGATTGCGGCGAACGACGTCCGAGGGTTTGAGGCCGAGATCGAGCAGGGTCTGGGCATCGTCGAGGTCCACGAGTCGCGGATCCGCCAGCTCAAACGATGCCAGCGCCATGACCGAACCCGCCGGGGTGCCGGGGTGCAGCATGGTGCTCGTCCACGTGGCGAGATTGCCAAAGGTTTCGCCGACCGCGCCGTGTGGGTCAGCTGCGAGATAGGCGGCGGTGTACCAGCGCGGATTGTCGAAGCGACCCCCTCCCTGGAACTGGGTGGGCACGAAGTCGGGATGACCGGGCGAGCCGGGGGAGGCGTCTTCAATCCATCTGACGACCCTCCACCAGCGCATCTCAGGCGAAGGAACCGGCCGCTTCGGCGTTGATGGCCGCCAGCACGTCGTGAGGTCCGCCGGTGTGCAGCACGTCGAGCGGGCGGGCACCGTCCAAGAACGCGTTCGAGCTGTGGAGCCAGTCCATGACCATGGCCGGATGCCAGACGAGCGCCACCCGTGACATCACGTATTCGAGATCGACCAGCCGCTGCCAGGAATCTTCGGACGGCGTCTCGGCGCCGCTCATCCAGACCCCGGGTTGTGTTCGAGCCACGTCCAAGAGCCGAGCTGCCGCTGCCTTGCTTCCGGCGAGATCCACGACCGCGGCAGCCTTGGCGCGGATGGCCTCCCGCTGGGTCGCGCGCTGTCGGGCAGTCGTGATGTCATCGGCCGGAACCGAACGAAGGACTGCGGCGGGAGCCGCCGCGACCGTGCGTCTACGGGCCATTCTCTTACCTTACATCAAGGTAAGGCATCGGTGTGGACCCGCGGTGACCCGAGTTTGTGCCGGAGTCGGCCACGGAGCGTGCAGATGACCAACGCCCCTAGCCGTTCCGCGGGACGAGCGGTTCGCTGAGCGGTGAGAGGAGGTGCATCGTGATGACGCAGCAACGGAGCAGGGGCTCCGGCTGGAAAGCGGTCGAATGGCTGCTGGGCGTCGTTGGCGCCGTCGCGTTGTTCCTGGGTCTGTTCACCGTGTTCGGGCCGGCCGACGAGTACGTCGGGCTCGGAGGCGAGTGGTCATGGCGAGTGGGTGATATCGCCGATGCCTGGACGTACGGCATGGTGGTCACCGGCGCCGTGCTGTTGTTGGGCCTCGGTTGGATGGTGCTGGCCGGTCGGCAACGCGTGCCGATCGAGCCATCTCCGTTCGAAGATCTCGCTTGGCACGCGGGCGTGTTCATTCTGGTGAACGCCTTCGTGTGGGCGCAGGATCTCGCGCTGGGTTCTGGCCTCGACTACGCCTTGTGGGTCACGATTCCTTGGGCGATCGGGCTGGCGTCCCACGCCTATGTGACGTCCAGGTCGAGAACGAGGCTCCCATCGATCGAAGATCCCGTCTCTGGCAGGCAACTGCAGCGGCATTGACAGACCCGGTCACGCCGCAAAGGCGGCAACAACCGCGTCGGCGTGCAGCTCGGCGATGAGGTCGAGTTGCTCGTCGGCGCGCTTGGCGAGATGCTCGAAGTCGAAGCCCACCGTCTCGACGATGCCGGAGCCCAGCGTGTTCC
>JBFKPQ010000128.1:0-6732 GCA_041628225.1 Acidimicrobiia bacterium
CAGTCGCATTCCCACCGAGATCTTCGGGACCGTGCACGGTCCCGGCTACTCGGGCGGAGCGTCCTACGGCAACACGTACGACTTCGGCGGTCCGGTCTCGGACGGGTATCACACCTACGCCATCGAGTGGCAGCCGAACCGAATCGAGTGGTACGTCGACGGCACCCTCTATCACACGGCAGAACCGGGCGATGTCGCACCCAACGAATGGGTGTTCAACGATCCGGTGTTCCTCATCCTCAACCTGGCGATCGGCGGCAACTTCGGTGGCGCCGTCAGCGACGACCTGACCTTCCCGCAGTCGATGGCGATCGACTACGTGCGGGTCTATCAGGGTCCCGACACGGCCGAGCGCTGGGAGACCAGCTTCGTCGACGATTCCGAGGGCTGGCGGGAGATCACGATCCCGTTCGAGTTCTTCACTCGTAGCGCCTCGCAGCCGGCCGGAGCACCGAACGACGGTCTGGGCTTGACGGACGTGTGGGGGTACGGCTTCTCCATCGCCGATGCGATGGCTACGGCCGACTTCCACGTCGACCAGGTGCGACTCCTGGCGCCGACCGAGGTTGCCGTTACCAGCACTGGCGACAGCGGCCCCGGCTCGCTGCGGAGCGCCATCGACGCCGTCGCCAACGGCGGAACCGTCATCTTGGATCCGGCACTCGCCGGGCAGACCATCGGCCTCACCAGCCCGTTGTCGATCGCCAAGTCGGTCGTCATCGATGGATCACAGGCGCCCGGCGTCACGTTGAGTGCCGGCGGAGTCGACCGCGTGCTGATCGTCGAAGCCTCCGGTCTCGTGGCGATCAGCGATGTGACCGTTGCGGACGGCTTTGGATGGCAGCTGGCGGGATGTGTGCTCAACAACGGTTCACTCATGCTCGACGGCGTCATGCTGACGAATTGCACGATGGCGACCGATGCGGGCGACTTCTGGCAGGGCGGCGGTGCGATCTACACCGGTGCGGGCGGTTCGCTGCACATGGTCGACAGCACGGTTTCCGGCAACAACGCGGCGTGGTCGGGCGGAGGCATCTACAGCTTCTTCGACACGACCACGACGATCACGAACAGCACGATCTCGGGCAACGTGTCGGGCGACGTCGGCGGCGGTCTCCGCCTGCTGGGCAACGCGACGATCACGAACAGCACCATCAGCGGCAATACGTCCACTGGTTGGTACGGCGGCGCGATGTTCTCCACCGACGGAGCCGTGTCGGTGATCAACTCCACGATCGCCGGCAACTCGTCACCCGTGTGGGCACCCGCCGACGTGTTCGTGGGAACGTTTGGCGCCTCCAGCGCCAGCCTCACGATGGTCAACACGATCGTCGACTCGGCTCAGGACAACTGCTTCGTGGCGTTCTTCGGGTCGGGGGTCGTCACCCTCATGACCGACCACGACAACGTGTTCACCGACACGACATGCTTCGTGGGTGCCTCGGATCAGGTCGTGGCCAACACCGGCCTCGACGTCCTCGCCGACAACGGCGGGCCGACGGCGACCCACGCCCTGCTGCCGGGAAGCCCAGCCATCGACGCCGCCGACCCAGCGGCGTGCCCGGCCACCGACCAGCGGGGTGTGACCCGCGACGCCGCCTGCGACGTCGGCTCGTACGAATACATCCCATGACGCAGGAGTCCCCGAGTCCTCCCGGGGATCGACCAGACCGTGTCAGCCTCTCACGGTCTGGTCCTGATCGTCGCCGTGGTCGTTCTGGAGTCGTGGCCAGAACGATCGCGGTGGCGATCGTATTTGCAGCCTGCACGACGCCGGCGGCCACCACCACGACCCCGACCCCGACTCCGGCAACGGTCCTGTCGACTCCCGGCACGAACGGGCCGGTCTATCAGGATTCGACCGCATCGGTAGAGCTGCGGGTCGCCGACCTATTGGCACGTATGTCGCTCGACGAAAAGATCGGGCAGATGACGCTCGTCGAGAAGGGGTCCATCAGCCCCGAAGAGGTCACCGACTATCACATCGGCGCGCTGCTGAGCGGCGGGGGTGGCGCTCCCCGACCGAACACGCCCGACGCCTGGCGCGACATGGTGGAGGAATTCCAAGACGCCGCACTCGCCACCCAGTTGGGAATCCCCGTCCTCTACGGAGTCGACGCGGTCCACGGTCACAACAACCTGCGCAACGCCGTGATCTTCCCCCACAACATCGGCCTGGGCGCCACCCGCAACGCAGAACTCGTCGAGCGGATCGGGCGAGCCACGGCCATCGAAACCGCCGCCACCGGCATCCGATGGAACTACTCCCCGGTGCTGGCCGTGCCGCAAGACATCCGCTGGGGTCGCACCTACGAGGCATTCGGCGAAGACCCCTCCCTCGTCACGGCGCTGGGCGCCGCCATGGTGCGCGGCCTCCAAGGGCCCGACCTCACCGCAGCCGACGCCGTTCTCGCCACACCCAAACACTTCGTGGGCGACGGCGGTACGGAGTGGGGAACCTCGACCGTCTACCGGATCGACCAGGGGGTCACCACCGCCGAAGAGGCCGAGCTGCGCACCGTCCATCTCGCCCCCTACCCGGCGTCGTTCGACGCAGGTGCGGTCACGGTCATGGCGTCGTTCTCGAGTTGGGAAAACGGCAAGGTCCACGGCGACCAATACCTCCTCACCGACGTGCTGCGTGACGAGCTCGGGTTTGGCGGTCTGGTCGTGTCCGACTGGGGCGCCGTCGACCAGATCGATCCGGGCAACTACTACGACTCGATCGTGCAAGCGATCAATGCCGGCATCGATCTCGTGATGGTTCCGACTGAGTTCGAGCTGTTTCAGACCGCGCTGGGCGGTGCGGTGGAGCAAGGAGATGTTCCGCTCGAACGCATCGACGAAGCCGTCGCTCGCATCCTGGCCGTCAAGTTCCAAATGGGGTTGTTCGAGCAGCCGTTCGGCGGTGCCGACCTCGTGGCGTCGATCGGTTCGCCGGAGCACCGAGAGCTGGCACGCCAATCCGTGGCCGAATCCGTCGTCGTGCTCGAGACGACGCCGGGACTCCTGCCCCTCGACCCCTCCACGCGCATCCTGCTGGCCGGCGCCGCCGCCAACGACATCGGCATGCAGTCGGGGGGTTGGACCATCTCGTGGCAGGGATCCACCGGCGACATCACCGACGGCACGACCATCTTCGACGCGCTTGCCGCCGCTACCAGCGGTGAGCTCGAGTTCGACCTGTTCGGCCGCTCCGGGGAACGAGCACCGGTCGGGATCGCCGTCGTCGGCGAGACCCCGTATGCCGAAGGCCGTGGCGACAGCGAGACCCTCGAACTCGATCGAACGGCCTTGCGGGTCGTCACCGAGATGCGCGACCGGGTCGACCGGCTCATCGTCATCTTGATCACCGGACGGCCGCTGATCCTCGGACCGGAGTTCGACGACATCGACGCCCTGCTAGTTGCGTGGCTGCCCGGGAGCGAAGGCGCAGGAGTCGTCGACATCCTGTTCGGAGGGCGGCCCGTGCGGGGGACGCTGCCGTTCACGTGGCCATCATCTGTCGAGACGATCGGCGCTCGTGACTGTGGCCAGATCGCCTACCCGTTCGGATACGGACTCGGGCTCGATGGTCGACCACTCGCGGACGCCGTGGTTTGCGAAGGGGAGTCATCATGATCGAAGGACGGCTCGAGAGCCGAGACGGCATCGACTGGTACCGCATCGACGGTATCCACCTGATGGAGCCATTCCTCATGAACATCGTCTCGAGCACGGACCTATGGATGTTCGCCTCGAGCCGAGGACCACTCACGGCCGGACGGCGCAACGCCGACCACGCCCTGCTCCCGTACGAAACCGATGATCGTCTCCATCGCGCGGTCGAGGTGACAGGCCCGGTCACCATCGTGGCGAGGACCGTCGACGGACGCCGACAGGTATGGCGCCCATTTGGCCGCGCCGTCACCACCGTGGGCACCGCCCGATCACTCGCCAAGTCACTGCTCGGTGATCGCCTGGTGATGGAGGAGACCCACCACGAGTGGGGTCTGCGATTCCGCGCCACATGGGCCCCGGCACCGTCGTTCGGTTGGGTTCGGACCGTCGAGTTGACCGACCTGACCGGCGGGGGCTCCGACCTCGAAGTGCTCGACGGCTTGATCGACGTCATGCCGTCCGGCGTCGACGCCGTCACCGAGCAGCTCACGTCCAACCTCGTGGACGCCTATAAGCGAAGCGAGATCGTCACGGGGACCGCGGCATTGTTCACGCTGGAGTCCCTGATCACCGATCGGGCCGAACCAGCCGAGTCACTCACCGCCAACCTGTGGTGGTCCCTCCCAGGGCCACTCACCGAGCTCCACCTCGACGAGCGGGTGATCGGCGCCATGCGACACGGCGACCCGTCACCATCGCAGCCCTTGCTCACCGGCCGCAGGGGGGCCTATCTGCTCAGAGGGCCAGTCCGACTGGACCCGTCTGGCACGGCGACCTGGACGATGGTCGGCGACGCCGGACTGGACCACGCCGCGCTCATCGATCGGCTCGCCGGCCTCGGCACACCCGACGTGAGCACGGCAGTTGGGGCAGACATCGACCAAGGCTCCACTCGCCTCTCGGAGTTGTTGGAGAGCGCCGATGGCTACCAAAACACCGGCGATCCGATCGCAGACGCCCACCACCTGTCGAACGTGATGTTCAATTCCATGCGGGGCGGGCTGCTGCCACACGGTCACCTCGTGCCCATCGCCGACTTCCTCGGTCACCTGGCCCGCTGGAACGCCGACGTTCATCGCCGGCACGGGACGGCCATCGAGCAGCTCGGCGATCGCCTCACGGTGCGCGACTTGCGCGAGCACGCCCTCACGACCGGCGACCCTGACCTCATCCGACTGACGCTCGAATACCTCCCGTTGGCGTTCTCGAGACGTCACGGCGATCCGAGCCGTCCCTGGAACCGTTTCTCGATCCACGTGCGCAGCGACTCGGGCGAGGAAATCCTCGGATATGAGGGCAACTGGCGCGACATCTTCCAGAACTGGGAGGCGCTGCTCATGTCCCATCCGGCGTTCCTGCCCCACGCCGTCGCCAAGTTCGTCAACGGCTCGACGGTCGACGGCCACAACCCGTACCGCATCTCGCACCGCGGGCTCGACTGGGAGGAACCCGATCCCGACGACCCATGGGCGAACATCGGGTATTGGGGCGACCACCAGATCGTCTACCTACACCGTCTCCTGACCCTCTGGGACCGAGTCGATCCGGACGGGCTAGGGCCGTGGCTCACGAGGCCCGTGTTCGCATACGCCGACGTCCCCTACGTGGTTGCTGACCACGACGCCATGGTCGCCAATCCGCGCGCCACCATCACGTTTGACTCGGACCGTGCAGAGGCCGTAGCAAAGCGCATCGAACTTCTCGGAGCCGACGGCCGGCTCGTCGTGGACGACGCCGGGAACGTTCATCGCGTCACACTGCTCGAGAAACTCATCGTGCCGGCATTGGCCAAGCTGTCGGCCTACGTGCCCGGCGGTGGCATCTGGATGAATACCCAGCGCCCCGAGTGGAACGACGCCAACAACGCCCTCGCCGGCTACGGCCTCTCGATGGTGACGCTGTATCACCTTTCGGCCTACCTGACCTGGCTGGCCGCTCAGCTCGAAGAGGTCGGCTCGGCCACGGTGGCGATGTCGCCTGGAGTCGCCGAGTGGCTGAGGCTGATTGCCGGCATCCTGTCGGAAACCCCGGCCGAAGCGGTGACCGACGACAGGCTCCGCCGCCAGGCCATCGACGCATTGGCTACCGCAGGTTCCGAGTACCGGGAGCGGGCCGCCAACCCCGAGGCAGCCACGGTTTCGGTCTCGGCGGAGGCGGTCGGCGACCTGTGTCGCGCCGCCCTGGACCATCTCAGCCTCTCTATCGCGGCGGCGGCACGGCCGGATGGACTGTACGACGCGTACAACCTCCTCTCCTTTCCCACCGCCGACCGAGCCTCGGTCGAAGGGCTCCCGCCCATGCTCGAAGGTCAGGCGGCCGCGCTCGTACCCGGTGTGCTGGACCCTGAGCAAGCGACCGAGATCGTCGAGGCCCTGTACGCCTCGGACCTGTATAGACCGGATCAGCATTCGTTCACGCTCTATCCCGTTCGCCGGTTGCCGGGGTTCCTGGAGCGCAACGTCGTCGACACCCGCGACCTCACACACGAGGCGCGGGCCGCGCTGGTCGGGTCGGTCCTGGTCGAGGACGGGTCGGGTGGCGTCCACTTCTCAGCGGCCATGGTCAATGCGGAAGCACTCGAAGCTGCCCTCACGCTGACCGAGATCTCACCAGACGACCGGCGCATCGTGCACGAGTTGTACGAGCGAACGTTCCTCCATCACGGCTACACGGGCCGCTCGGGATCGATGTACGGTTACGAGGGGATCGGCTCGATCTACTGGCACATGGTCGGCAAGCTCCTAGTGGCTCTGCAAGAGACCTACCAGGCGGCGCGCGATCAGGCCAAGCCGGATGCCGTGGTCGACGGGCTCGCCGGCGCCTATCTCCGAGTGAGAGACGGGCTCGGATTCAGCAAGGACCCGGCGTCCTTCGGGGCGGTCCCGACGGATTGCTACTCGCACACGCCGGCGCATTCCGGCGCGCAGCAGCCCGGTATGACCGGTCAGGTGAAGGAACAGATCATCACCCGCTTCGGAGAACTCGGCCTGCGCCTCCGCCAAGGAAGCATCACGCTGTCGCCGGGACTGCTGCCGCTCGACCAGATCGTTGCGAACGGCGAAGGCCGGTTCA
>JBFKPQ010000129.1:0-6725 GCA_041628225.1 Acidimicrobiia bacterium
CTCGCCGTCACAGAGGGCGGATCGACCGGCCAGCTGGCCGGAGAGGTGTTGCGCAGCCTCGTCACCAACCCGTTCGTCGCCCTGGCGTTCGGCGCGTCGATCATCGCCATCGTGCTGACGTCGGCCGATTCGCCCAACTGGTTCGCGCTCATCGCCGACGTCAACCTGCCCGAACACCGCGGAACCGTCTTCGGGCTCGGGAATCTCTCGAACGGCGTCGGACGGTCCATCGGCAACGGCCTGACAGGCCTGGCGTCGGCGACGCTCATCACCACGATCGCAGCTCCGCTCAACTACGCGGTGGCGCTGGCGCTCTTTCAGGCGTTCTTCATCCCGACCGGCTACTGCTACTGGAAAGCCGCCCACACGGCGCCGAGCGATATCGACGACGTCCGACAGACCTTGTCGGCCCGCGCCGGCGCCCCTCGTTCAAGCTGACGCAGCCGCGGCGCGGACGAGAGGACCGGTTCGGTATCGCACCTGCGCGGCGAGGGCGATCGCGGTCGACACCCGGTCGATCTGTGCGAGTTGCAAGATCTGTTCGAGGACGTCCATGAGGTGCTCGTTGGAACGGGCCACGATCCGCGCCAGCAGGTCGCCCTGACCTGCGATGGCGTGCACCTCGAGAACCTCTGGGATGGCCCGCAGGGGTTCGACGACGTCGGCGATGCGGCCCTGCACCACCTCGATCGTCGAGAAGGCCAGCACGTCGTAGCCGAAGGCGGCCGGATCGACATCTGGCCCGAACCCCGTCACCACCCCACGGCGAATGAGCTTGTCGAGGCGCGACTGCACCGTGCCGCGCGCCACGTCAAGTCGCCGCGACATCTCGAGCACGCCGATCCTCGGGACCTCTCGGATCAGCTCGAGGATCTTGGCATCGAGGTCGTCGAGTCGGTGGTCAACCTGTCCAGCCATCAGTCCCCCCTCAATCAGATACATAACATTCTGTCCATCATTGTGCTGATCTATTGACACAACGTCCAGTCGTCCGATACAACTCACGACATCCTGTCCAGAGGAGCTGTTCCGTGACCGACCTGATGCCCATCCTCGGCTACGACGCCATCGAGTTCTATGTCGGCAATGCCCGGCAGGCCGCTCACTACTACCGAACGGCCTTCGGCTTCGACGTGGTGGCGTACGCAGGGCCCGAGACGGGCGTCCGGGACCGGGCTTCGTACGTGCTCGAACAAGGCGACCTGCGCTTCGTCCTGACCGCCGGCCTCGGCCCCGAATCGGCGATGGTCCAGCACCACGCCCTCCACGGCGACGGCGTACGTGATGTCGCCTTTCGGGTGCCGAACGCGGAGCAGGCCTTCGATGTCGCACTCGAGCGCGGCGCCCAGCCCCACCACGAACCCGAGGTGCGCGAGGACGAGCACGGCAAGCTGGTCGTGTCAGCGATCAAGGCGTACGGCGACACGATCCACTCCTTCGTCGACCGGTCCAACTACTCGGGCCCCTACGCTCCCGGCTACCGGGCCACGAAACACTGGCTGCCGGCCGAGTCGACCGGCCTGCGCCACGTCGACCACGTCGTCTGCAACGTCGAGCTCGGGAAGATGGACGAGTGGGCGAGCTACTACGCCTCGATCATGGGCTTCACACAGCTCCACCATTTCAACGACGAGCAGATCTCCACCGAATACACCGCGCTGATGTCGAAGGTCCTGTGGGACGGCAACGGCCGGATCAAGCTGCCGATCAACGAGCCGGCCGAAGGCCGCAAGAAGAGTCAGATCGAGGAGTACCTCGACTTCTACCGATCCGCCGGAGTGCAGCACATGGCGCTCGCCACCGACGACATCGTGTCCACGGTCCGGCGCATGCGCGCCAACGGCGTTCGGTTCCTCGGCACGCCACATACCTACTACGACGAGCTCGCCGACCGACTCGACTGGTCGAGCATCGACGCCGACCTCGATCAGCTCGCGGAACTCGGCATCCTCGTCGACCAAGACGACGAGGGATACCTCCTGCAGATCTTCACGAAGTCCGTCCAGGACCGCCCGACGGTGTTCTACGAAATCATCGAGCGGCATGGGTCACGGGGTTTCGGGATCGGCAACTTCCAGGCTCTCTTCGAGGCCATCGAACGAGACCAGGCGGCGCGCGGGAATCTGTAGCCTGACGGCGATGTTCGACATCGCCGACGTCGCCAGGCAAGCCGACGAGCGCGCCGCGGAGATCGAAGCGACGCGCCACCTTCCTTCTGGCCTGGCCGCCGACCTCGCCGCCACCGGGATCTGCCGGGCGTTCGCCCCGCGCGAGCTCGGCGCCGCCGAAGCGACCCCGGCCGAGCTGTCCCACGACCTCGAGTCGCTCGCGGCACGAGACGGGTCGACCGGCTGGTGCGCCATGATCGCCGCCACGACGTCGATCGTGGCGGGATGGTTGCCCGCCGAGTGGGCAGAGGAAATCTACGGCCCGGAGGATTCGGTCACCGGCGGCTTCGCGGCACCGATGGGGCGGGCGACCGTGACCGACGAGGGATTGAGGGTGTCCGGTCGCTGGGCTTGGGGATCCGGGTCACACCATTGCACCTGGCTGGGAGGCGGCACGCTCGTGGTCGACGCCGGCGGCACACCGACCGGCCGGGCAGACGGCCTGACCGCGCCGTTCGTGTTCTTCTCGATGGACCAGGTGACCCTGCTCGACACCTGGCACGTCGCCGGCCTGAAGGGCACCGGTTCGGTCGACTACACCGTGACGGATGCGTTCGTCCCCGGGGGACGGTGGGTCGACATGACCCGACCGGCGCGCATCGGGCGGCCGCTCTACCGGATGCCGTTCTTCGGATCGCTCGCCATCGGGGTGGCGTCGGTGATGCTCGGACTCGCCCGCCGAGCCATCGATGAACTGATCGGACTCGCCGAGAAACACCCCCAGGGCAGCGCGCGTTCGCTCGCCCAGCGCGCTCCGATTCAGGCCGACCTGGCCGCAGCCGTCGCAGACCACCGCAGCGCCCGCTTGCTCCTCGACGACGCCATCGAGCGCGTCTGGGCGTCGGCCTCGGCCGGAGAGGTGCCCGGCGCCGACCGCGTCGCATTGCGCTTGGCCGCCACGAACGCCGCCCTCAACTCGGCGGCCGCCGTCGATCGGTGTTACCACGCCGCCGGTGGGAGCGCCGTCTACGAGTCGAGCCCGCTGCAGCGCGTGTTTCGCGATGTGCACGTCGCCACCCAACACGCCATGGTGGCGCCGCGTACCCTCGAAGTGATCGGCCGGCATACGTTCGGCCTCGACACGGACCTCGCCCAGATCTGATGGATTTCGAACTTCCCGCCCACGACGACCCGCGACGCCTCGCCGTGCGCGCCTGGTTGGCAGAGCATCCCAGGCCGTCCGGCGCCGAACTTCGGGACGCCGGGTACGTCGTACCGCACTGGCCGCCTCCGTGGGGCCTCGGCGCCGACATCGAGCATCAGATGATCATCGGCGAGGAACTGGCATCGGTGACGATGCCCGACAACCCGATCGGTATCGGGTGGGCGGCCCCCACCATCCTCGCCGGCGGCACGCCCGAGCAGCAGGTGCGGTTCTTGCCGCCGCTGCTGTCCGGCGAGGAATACTGGTGCCAGCTGTTCTCGGAGCCCGACGCAGGCTCCGACCTCGCCTCGCTCCGCACGACGGCCGTGCGCGACGGAGACGAGTACGTCGTCGATGGGCAAAAGATCTGGACCACGTGGGCTCACGAAGCCGACTGGGGCATCCTCATCGCCCGAACCGATCCGGCCGCACCCAAACATCAGGGGATCAGCTACTTCCTGGTCGACATGCGTTCGGAAGGCATCGAGATCCGCCGCATCACCGAGATGACCGGGCAATCACACTTCAACGAGGTCTTCTTCACCGACGTCCGGGTACCGGCGACGAACCGCGTCGGCGAGGAAGGCGACGGCTGGAAGCTGGCCAACGTCACGCTCGGCAACGAACGCGTGTCGCTCTCCGAGGGTGGCGTGCTCTGGGGCATGGGTCCCAGCACCGACGACTTCTTCGCTGGGGTTCGGGCTGGGGGCGGCAGCGCCGATCCGGTGGCCCGTCAGCGAGCCGCCGACCTCTACATCGAGGGACGCATCCTTCGACTGCTCGGCTATCGGATCATCACCCAGATCAAGCAGGGCGAGAGCCCCGCGACGGCGGCGGCACTGAAGAAGCTCATCGCCGACCAGCACGGCCAGAAGGTGATGAACCTCGCCAAAGACCTCCGCGGTACCGCCGGTATGACCGGCCACCAGGGAACCGACGCCGAGGCTCGCGACATCTGGCATTGGGGTTTCCTGTTCTCGCGGGCCCTGACCATCGGAGGTGGCACCAGCGAGGTCCTGCGGAACATCATCGGTGAACGGATCCTCGGCCTGCCTAAGGAGCCCAGGTGAGCTACCCGACCATCGGAACGGAGCGCCGTGGACAGGTGCTCGTCATCACGATCGACCGGCCGGACTCCGACCTCAACGCCGTCGACGCCGCCTTGCACCACGATCTCACCCGCTTGTTCGCCGATCTCAAGTCGGAGCGCACGGCCCGGGCGGCGGTCTTGACGAGCCGCGGCACGGCGTTCTCTGCCGGCGGTGACTTCGATTGGTTTCCGACCCTCACCGACCGAACGGCGCTCGAGGCGCTCCGGGTCGACGCTCGCAACCTCATCTACGACCTCCTCGACGTCTCCATACCGATCGTCTGCGCCGTCGGCGGCCCCGCAGTCGGGTTGGGCGCCTCGATCGCTCTGTTGTGCGACGTCCTGTTCATGGCCGAAGGGGCGACCATCGCCGACCCCCACGTCCGCGTCGGAATCGCGGCAGGCGACGGCGGGACGGTGGCGTGGCCATTGGCCGTCGGACCGATGCTCGCCAAGCGGTACCTCTTGACCGGCGACCCGATCACGGCCGACGACGCCTACCGCCTCGGTCTGGCGGCGGAGGTGGTGCCGGCGGGAGAGCTCGACGCCACGGCCTTCGCGTTTGCCGATCGGCTCGCCGCCGGAGCACCGCTGGCGATCCAGTACACGAAGCAGGCCGTCAATGCCTGGGTCAAGGAGGTCGCCGCTACGGCGTTCGACCAGGCGGCCGCGTTGGAGATCGCCACCTTCGGTACGAACGACCACGCCGAGGCGCTGGCGGCCTGGCGCGAGAAACGCCCTCCGCACTTCCAGGGCCGCTGATGGAGGCCTTCGACGCCATCATGACGACCCGGGCGATGCGCCGGCTCACCAACGAGCCACCAGTCACCGACGCAGAGATCGAACACTGCTTGCGCGCCGCCGGCCAGGCACCGTCGGGAGGCAATGTCCAACCGTGGCACTTCGTCGTGCTCACCGACCCGGAGCCACGCGCCGCGGTGGCCGCCATCTACCGGCGTGCCATCGACCGCTACCTCGCTGCCATGCTCTCGGAGCTCCCCGAGTTCCGCACCGAGGCCGACGCAGCGTCCTTCCAGCGCGGTGTGGACCTGACGCGGCACCTCGCCGAGCACCTCGCCGATACGCCCATCGTGTTGTTCTGTCTCGCCACCTACCGCAACACGCTCACCGACTCCGAAGGGCCACTCGATGTCGGGTCGCTCCATGCCTCGATCTTCCCAGCCGTCCAGAACTTCATGATCGCCGCCCGCGACCTCGGCCTCGGCACGACGCTCACGACCGCACATCGCATCTATCACGACGAGGTCAGAGCTGCGGTGGGTCTCGCGGATCGGCACGACATCGTCGCCCTCGTGCCGATCGGCAGGCCGGTCGGTCGGTTTGGCGTGGCGCCCCGCAAGCCGATCGAGAAGGTCACGTCCTGGAATCGCTACGGCTCGCGAAGAGACTTCGGTCCACCGCTTCGCGAGGTCGACCGTTGAGCGGCTTCGTACCGTATCGCCCCGACCGCATTCCCCCCGACGACGTCGTGGCGAGGGCCCGAGCCTTCTATGAACACATGGACGGGCGACGGTCCGTCCGGATGTTCTCGGCCGATCCGGTCCCGGTCGAAGCGATCGAGTGCGCCATCCGGACGGCGTCGACCGCTCCGTCCGGCGCCCACCGCCAACCGTGGACGTTCGTGGTCATCGGAGATCCCGACATCAAACGACAGATCCGGGAGGCAGCCGAAGAAGAGGAGCGCGTCAACTACGAGGGCGGCCGCTTACCGCCCGATTGGCTCGAAGCGCTCGAGCCGCTCGGGACCGACTGGCACAAGGAGTTCCTCGAGACCGTCCCCTGGCTCGTCGTGCTGTTCGAACAACGGTACGGCGTCGCCGACGACGGGAGCCGCGTCAAACACTTCTACGTCAAAGAGAGCGTCGGCATCGCAGCGGGAATGTTCATCGCCGCCATCCACGACATGGGCCTGGCGACACTGCCCCATACGCCTTCGCCGATGGCGTTCCTGTCTCGGCTGCTGGAGCGACCCGACAACGAACGCCCGTTCGCCATGTTCCCGATCGGATGGCCCGCGCCCGACTGTGAGGTACCCGATCTGCGGCGCAAGTCCCTCACCGAAATCGCGCGAATACCTGACGGCGGGCGGATCGTTCCGTATCCTGGCGGTACCAGGACCAGGGACAACTCGATGCAGACACCCATCGGAGAGATGTGGATAGACGACGGGATCTTGTGGCATCGCGTCGACAAGGAGATGATCACCGGGGTCGACGCCGAAGGCGTCCTCGACGCCGTGGCTGAGATGACGGGTGGCGTACCGATGCCCGCCATCATCGACGTCCGATCGATCGCCTACGCC
>JBFKPQ010000130.1:0-6724 GCA_041628225.1 Acidimicrobiia bacterium
CGAAGCCACTGGCGAGATCGATCGAGCGCTTCCTTCGTCGCTCGCCGGATTCGATCGAACTCGTGTGACCGAAGGGCCGCAGGCGACGGTGGTGGCCGCCTTCTACGAGGACGGCGTCTTCACGTTCACCCTGATGAACTCGGACAACCCGATCGCCGTTCCCGAACTCGAAGAGAGCGGCACCATCGAATTCGATGGCCGGTCGTACCGGCGAGCTTTCCAGCTCGGTCGAGCGGTGTATGCGTGGAACTCATCCGAAGGTGGCTACGTCCTCGTCGGTGATCTGCCGCTCGACGTGCAGGAACGGATCCTCGAGCAGCTCCCCGAACCGGAGTCGCAGGGCTTCTTTCAGCGCCTGTGGCGCGGCCTGTTCGGCTAGCTCGCCAGCGCTGCCAGGCTCTCCGTGTAGGAAGCGATCGTACGCGGCACCCCCAGCGATCCGGTCGCGATGATCTCCCGCACGATGCCGTCTGCGTCCAGGACGTACGTGGTGCGCATCGCACACCCGAGCTGGTCGTTGAAGCAGCCGTAGGCCTGGCTCACTGCGCCGTGGGGCCAGAAGTCGGACAGGACCGGAAAGTGGAAGTTCTCGTCGGTGGACCACTTGGCGTTCGCCGGGCGCGTGTCGCAGGTGATCACGACCACGTTGGCGTCCATACCCTCGAGCAGATGGAGGTTGTCGCGGATGTCGCACATCTCGCCTTCACAGGTCCCGGTGAATGGGAACGGAATGAACACGATGAGGCTGTTCCGACCCTTCAGCGACGCCAGGTTGACGGCGTTGCCGGCTTGATCGGGGAGCGCGAAGTCTGGAGCTGGTTGTCCTACCACGGCGGCCATGCGGGGGTCCCTTCGGTGTGAGTTCGACAGGGTAGTGGCTCTCGGTCCTGGCTAGCGTGCGCCTCATGGACTTCACCGTGACTCCTTTTGCGGACGCGACGGCTGTGACCCCGGCGGGTGAGGGTGCGTGGACCGGTCGCATCGCCCCGGACTGGGACATCCTCGGCAACGCCAACGGCGGATACCTGCTCGCCATGGCCGGCCGGGCGGCCGCCGAGGCCTGTGGGCGGCCGGACCCTGTGACGATGACGGGACATTTCCTGGCACCGGGGCGGCCGGGCCCCGTCAGGCTCACTACGGAGATCGTCAAGGAAGGCCGGCGGTTCGCGACCGTCGCAACCACGATCGCCGACGAACTCGGCAAGCCGCTGCTCGCCGCCTTGGGGAGCTTCACGCAGCTCGAGGATCGGCCGGGCCCCGAGCATGTCCAGGGTGGCCCTCCGGAGTTGCCCGACCGAGATGCTTGCCTTGCGGTGCAGCCGACCGAGGCCTTCCCGCCACCGTTCATGGCCCAGACGGATCTACGGCTCCATCCCGACGACGTGCCGTTCGGTGCGGAGGGGCCAAGTGGTTTCCTGCGGGTTCGGGGGTGGTTCCGATGGCGCGGCGATCAGCCGCTCGACACGCTTTCGCTGCTGGTCGCTTCGGATGCGTTCCCACCGACGATCTTCAACGCCGATCTACCGGTGGCGTGGACCCCGACGCTCGAGCTGACCACGCACGTGCGGCATCGCCCGGACCCGAACGAATGGTTGCGGTGTTCGTTCCGTACCCGCTTCATCACGGCGGGGTTCCTCGAAGAAGACGGCGAGCTGTGGGATGGACGGGGACGGCTGATCGCGCAGTCTCGACAGCTGGCGCTGCTGCCGCGCTCCTAGAAGTCGTCGAGAAGCACCCGGGCCGCCCACGCCACGGGATCGGAGAGTTCGGCCAACGTCGGCAGATGTTCCGGTTCGAGCCACAGCCGGTCGAGCGCCTGGCGACCCCAGCGGCGCTCGACGTCGACGCAGAAGGCGGCTCCCTGGCGGTACTGCTCGGCCTTGAGCTCGAGTCCCAGCATGCGGTTGAGGAGTTGCTCGCCCCCCGAATGCGGCTCGTCCCGACGGGCCTCGATCGCGGCCCGCATCTGCTCGAGGTCCGGCAGCATGCGCGGTGCGGCGCGGTCCATGAGGAAGTCGCCGTAGCCCTCCATGACCGCCATGAACGCCTGGATGGCATCGAGCGCCGGACGCTGCTCGTCCGTGGTGAAGATCCCCGCCAGGCCGGCCGGATCCTGCATCATCTCCTCGAGCTTGGTCGGGTCCGAGAACTGCTGGAACCGTTCCATGAGCGATCCGGTGTCGACGGCCACTCCGCCGAGGTATCGCTGCATGAGGTCGAAGAAGTGCCCGCGCACCCACGGGACGGCGAACTCGGCCTGGTGGGTCACCTCATGGAGTGCGATCCAGAGGCGCACCTGGCGCGGATCGAGACCGTGGTCGGTGGCGAAGGCTTCGATGTTCGGCACCACCATGAGCAGGTCGCCTTGCTCGGCGGTCGGCAATCCCAGGTCGAACTGGCCGAGCACCCGATGCGACAGGAAACCCACCATCATGCCCATTTGCAGCCCCAGCAGCGCAGGGCCGAGCGGCTTCAGCATCTGGCCGAGGGGGTCGTCGGCCGTGGCGTCGGTGTCGAATTGGCCGGCGAGGGGTTCGACGAGGTAGCGGAAACTCTGGAGGTTCCGTTCGGCCCAGGTGGCCCGGTCGACCGGGATGGCGTCGAGTGCCGGTCCGAGCGGCAGGTCCGATGCCGCCTGGATCTGCAGCTGGGCGAGCCGAACGAGCTCCTGATATTCCTCGGCCAGCCAGGGGTCGACCGGCTCTTGTTGGCCAGCGAGTTGCTTGCTCACCTCGCGGGCCAGCTTCCAGTTCACCGGCCCGGGCTGGTTGAACAGTTCGATGAGTTGAGAAAAGATGTCGTCTGCCATCAGCTGTCCGGATGTCGATCGTAGGTCATGGTGACGGTTATCTCGAGGCCGTCTCTCAACACCACGATTGTCGCAGCATCGCCCGCTCGTTTGGTGCGGACCGCGGCCACGAGTTCCTCGGCGGTCGTCACAGACCGGCCGTCGATCGCCACGACGACGTCGCCGAGGCGTACACCGGTCCGTTCGACAGCCGAGTCGACGGAGAACGAGAAGATCTCCGCCCCGTTCGGTTCGCGTCGGCCCTCTGCATCGAGCGCGAGGTGGGTCTGGGCCTGCATGCCCAGGTAGGCGTACGGCACCTCCCCCAAGTCGATCAGGTCGTCGATCACCGACTCGATCAGGGCGGCGGGGATCACGGAGGCCGCCGCATCGCCGTCGAGGCCGGTGGCGATTCCGACCGTCTGGCCGGACTCGTTGACGAGTACGGCGCCGGCCGCCAAGGGGGCGTCGACCGCGGCCAGGCCGTACAGCCGGCGGCCGTCGTCGAGGTCGAGCCGGATGCCCTCGGTGACGATGGCCACGTCCGTGATCTGCGTCTCGAGATCGCTGGTGCGGACGACGGCGAGGATGCTCTGGCCGGTTCCGGCCGCACCGGCTTCGAGAGGTGCGTTGACGGTGTCGATGGCGAGGACCGCCAGGTTCGTGAGCCGGTCGATCCCGACGACGGTGGCGGTGTGCCGGACACCGTCGTCCAGCACCACGGTCATCGCCGCGGCGCCTTCGACCACATGGTGCGGCACCACGGCGTGGCCCGCTCGCGCGAGGTAACCGGTCGCCGTCGCCGTGGGTGGTTGCCCCAGGTCCGGATGTGCTTCGACCCAAACGATGGAGGCGAGCGCCTCACCCACGGCGGCGTCGAGAGGAGCCGTGGTGGGCACGGGTGCCGGTGTCGTCGCCGGTCCCGCCGCGGTGGCGGGCGGTGCGGGGGTTGTGAGGTCCAAGACGCCGGCCACGTAGAGGCCGGCCACCGCCAGCGCACCGGCCAGCAGGACGGCCATCACGATCGTCACCCAGCGGGGGCCCTCGCGCGGTGCCCCAGTGCGGGCCGCGTCATAGGGGTCGGCCGCGAAGCTGGCCGGCTGTGTGGCGGCCGGCGGTACGGCTGGGATGTCGGCTGTGTCGGCGTCGCCGGGCTCAGTTGGGAGCGCGGGTGGTGGCGGGTCGGTGACGGCCCCCTCGCCGTCGGACTCAGACGTCATAGACTCATTGTATGAATGACGCCGCCCAACGCGATCACGTTGCCGTACTGACCACGTCCATCGACCCGGCGGATGCCTACCGTCGGATCCTCGACGACCGGGCCGGAGCGACGGTGGTGTTCACCGGCAACGTCCGGAATCATTCGGAAGGCAAGATCGGGGTGACCCACCTCGAGTACGAGGCATACGGCGACCACGTCACCGGCAAGATCGCCGAGATCGTGGCCGAAGCGCGCGAGCGGTGGGACGTGTTGCACGTCGCGGTCGAGCATCGCACCGGCCACGTGGATCTCCGAGAGGTCTCGGTGGTCGTCGGCGTGTCGGCGGCACATCGCGCCGCCGCCTTCGAAGCCGCCCGGTACATCATCGACGAGCTGAAACACCGTGCGCCGATCTGGAAGAAGGAACACTGGCCAGGCGGTGCCGAATGGTCCCCGGGTTCCTGAAACGCGAGGAAGGCGGCCCATCGGCCGCCTTCCTCGTATGGTTTCGGTGAATCCGACGGTCTAGCCGGCGGGATCCCAGTCGGCCATGTAGGGCGCTTCGAAGAAGTCGCTGATGGGCTCGATGCCGAACACTGCGTTGGAGATGCTCGTCACGATGCCGATCGAGTCCTCGTTCGTCGGGATGCGATCCTTCGGCGTGGTGCCGAAGCCGGCCGGGCTTGCGCCCAGCTCGAAGTCGACATCCTTGACGTCCGCCACGGCGGCCAGCAAACCGGCCCGCGTGATGTCGCCATTGGCGATGGCAGCTTGGAGGATCGCTTCGAACGTCGCCGCCTGCGTGTACCCGAAGTACAGGAAGGCGTTGACGCTTTCATTGGCGATGCCAAGGTCCGCCTGGTACGTGGCGAGGTCGTCGCGTAGCTGCACCATGCCCGGGAAGTCCGACTCGAAGGGAGCCGAGGTACCCAGGTTGTAGTACGGGAAGGAGTTGAACAGGGCGATGCCCGCTTCCTCGCCGCCCTCGCCGCCGAGTGCGGCAGGGAGCACCACGTTGTACGACGGGCTGGAGCCGAACACGGCGGGCGAATACTGGAGCGCCGCCGCGGTACCCAGCATCGTCGCCAGAGCACCCGGCAGCGCGCACACGAACAGAACTTCGACGCCACCGGCGGCGGCTCCGCCGATCTGGCCGCTGAAGTCGGTGTCCGTCGCGGCATACGTCGCCTCGTAGGCGGCGTTGAAGCCGAGGTTCGCCTGGGCGAAGTCGTATCCGGCCTTGCAGTCGGCGCCGTAGTCGTCGGCCTGGTAGATGATGCCGACCACCGTCGAGTCGGTGATCACGGCCGGATCGGCGATCTCCATCGCCCAATACGGGGCGTTGGCGAACTGCGCGAAGTAGGTGTTGGCGCCCAGGTTGAGCACGATGTTCTCGGTGAGGGCCCACTGCGACGCCAGCGAACCGGCCGCGATGACGATGCCCTCTTCGGCCGAAGGGCCGACCAGCGGTGCCGTCGACGGCGTGCCGAGCGTCGACGAGAACGCCAGGACTTCGTCCTTGATCTCGTCGTACACGACCGGGGTCGTCTCCGGGTTGTACTGGTTGTCGCGCACGACGAGCTCCACGGGGTACGTGCCGTTGATGCCGCCGTCGGCATTCACACGCTCCCAGTACAGCCGCTGTCCATCCAAGACGGACTGGCCGATGGCGGGGATGGGGCCGGTCAGCGCGGCGAGCACGCCGAGCTTGATCGTGCCGGTCTCGGCGTCGAAGCCGACATCGTGCGTCAGCTCCATCATGTCGCCCATGGTGGTGGCCGGGGCGGGGGCCGTGGTGGCCGGTGCCGCCGTGGTGGCGGGTGGTGCCGTGGTGGCGGGTGCCGCCGTGGTTTCTGCCACATCTCCGTTTCCGCAAGCCGTGATGAACAGCGCCATCACGGCAAACAGAATCAGAGGTCTCCTCAACGTGGTCATTGGTTCCTCCGTATCGTTCGAGCCCGAGCCACGCCCATGACGTGGTTCGGGCAGGTCAATCCTAGGGCCTTGTCAGTACGAGAACGGCCATCCACGCCAATAGTTCTTGACTCGCAACCAGATGCCGAACAGGCCGCGCGGCTCGAAGATCAGGAACCCGACGATGAACAGACCGAAGAGCACGATGCTGAAGGCCGATGCGTCGAAACTGCCGGTCCCCGGCGCCGCGACGAACGGCAGCCACCCTTGGTTCGATACGTAGGCGACGAGTTCGGGGAGGGCGACGACGAACACCGCGCCGAAGGCCGCTCCCGTCACGGTGCCGAAGCCACCGATGACGATCATCGCGACGTATTCCACCGACAGCAGCAGACCGGCCGACCCGCCGAAGTTGGCGCCGAGCGGGTTGCCCAGGAACACGCCGAGCAGCATGCCGGCCGCACCGGCGTAGAACGAGCTGACGCCGAACGCCGTGAGTTTCGCCCACGTCACGTTGACGCCCATCACCTCGGCGGCGATGTCGCGGTCGCGGGTCGCCTGAAAGGCCCGGCCGACCCGGCCGCGGGCCAGGTTGCGGCCCACGAGGTAGGCGACGATCGCCACGATGGCACACGCGTAGTAGAGCTGTACGTCGGAGTCCTCGACCCAGGGGAACACGGCGATGGCGTCGACCGTCCGGCCGCGCACCGCGCCGGTGATCGGCTCGAGGGCGGGCGAGACGAACAGGAACTCGCCGAGGAACACGAGCGCCAGCGTCACGAGCGAGAGGTACAGACCGCGCAGGCGAACGGCGGCTGGGC
>JBFKPQ010000131.1:0-6704 GCA_041628225.1 Acidimicrobiia bacterium
TACGTCTTCTTCTTCCACTTTCCGGCGCGAAGGTCCGCCACCGCATCGGGAATCTTGCGATCGAGAGCCAGGATGAGTCCCATGGCGAGCTCGGCGACGGCGATGGCGTTCCGACCGGGAACGTTGGACACGTAGATACCTGCCGCTGACGCCGCCCGAGTGTCGATGGTGTTCGTGCCCGCACCGGCCCGGATCACGAGTTCCAGTGCTCCGGAACGCTCACAGACATCGGCCGACACCCGCGTGCTTCGGACGACGAGCACCTGAGCATCGTCGATCGCTTCGGCCAGCTCGTCGGCGCCGAGCGCCGGTTCGTACCGACAAGCGTGGCCGCGCTTCTCGAGGGTCTCGACGCACGATGCCGGCAAGGAGTCCGCGATCAGAATCCGCATCACATCCACCGGTCGAACCCGAACGCAAGGCCGATGAGAGCCAATACGACGAGCGCGATGAGGATCGGTAGGGCGGCCCTGTCGAAGGTCGTAGCCGTGACCCGCGTAGGCAGAGGCAGGCCGAGCACCTCGCACGCCTCACCGACATCCGGCTCGACGACCATGAGACGGCCGTGGCGAGGTCCTTCACCGCCGAAGTTCTCCACGAACACCTCGGCCGCGATGCCACCGGACGCGAGTTTGGCCCGTGCGATCTCCGCCTCGCCCGCGTCCAGGAACATGTAGACCTCCACCAGATCGGGCACCTCCGCATCATACGGTCGGCGTTCTCCACCTGCAGACTCGGCAGCCGATTTGGCGTGGATGATCGACGTCTGCCAACCTTCCCCGAGCAATACGGTTGCGAACTCAAGTTTCGCCGACTTCCCGCCGATAACTTTCCCGATTCCCAATGACCCTTCGACACTTCCTCGCGTTCGCCCTCCTCGCGTCCGCACTCCTCACTTCCGCACCCGCCGAGGCCGCCACGACCTACGACATGGTGTTCCCGATCGCCGGACCCGTCGAGTTCGAGAACACCTGGGGCAACGCTCGCTCCGGCGGGCGACGGCATCGCGGGACCGACTTGATGGCAGACAAGATGGTTCCTGTCGTTGCGGTCGCCGACGGCGTCGTCGACTGGGTCCATGACGGGGGCCGCAAGGACTGCTGCGCCCTCGGTATCGAACACGACGACGGATGGCAGTCGTGGTACATCCACATGAACAACGACACACCCGGCACGGACGACGGCCAGGGCTGGGGGTTCGCTCCTGGCATCGAAGAGGGGGTCAGGGTCTCGGCCGGGCAGCTGATCGGTTGGGTCGGCGACAGCGGAAACGCGGAGCACACCCCGCCCCACATCCACTTCGAACTCCACCGGCCCGACGGAACAGCCATCAACCCCTACGCATCCCTCTTGGCCGCATCGCCCGTCGACGCTCCGACCATCCCGGGACTCGACGAGACCGAAGTAGCGGTCACATTGTCCGAGGCCGTCTATCCCGACGGTTCGACGCGAGTGGTGGTCGCTCCCCGCGGCGTAGAGGGTGCACCGACCGTCCACGCCGGGATTCGGCCCGGAGTCGCTCCGGTCCTCCTGACCGATTCGACGTCGATCGCCGACGCGACGTTGGCCGAACTCAGGCGCCTGCAGCCCACGTTCATCCTCATCGTCGGCGACGAGCGGTGGATCAGTTCCGGCGTGGTGGCTGACATCGAGGCCGCCACCGGCATCGCACCGGTCCGGGTGACCGGCCCAATGCTCACGTTGTCCGACGAAGACCCCGACGGGGAACCGGCGGTCTTCGGGCTCCGCTGAGCCCGTCAGTCGGGCCAGACGCTCCGCGCCTTCTCCAACCAGGCCACCCAGATCCCGCCGAACGGCTCGCGACCCGCCATCACGGCTTCATAGACCTGATCGGTCGTGGCGCGGGCCGCTCTCACCCACTCGGGCGGATACCCGAGCGTCTTCTGGTGGACGGCGAACTCGTCCTCGTCTTCGACATACACGGACCCGTCGCGGTCGGCGACGACATCCAGGTCGAGGTCGATCATCTCGATGCGATCCTCGTGCCATTCGACCGGAGTCGTGACATCGACGAACAACGGACTGGTCGGATGCTCGGGCACCCAGCTTGCCACCCACCAGGCACCGGGAGGCGTGAGCACGACACTCGTGGAGCCTCGCACTCGAGCGGGCTCTGACCCCTTCTGGATCACGTCACCGGCCAGTCCCACGGTCCAGATCCCGTGATCGTCCTCGCCGAGCCACCGCTGCTCGAGTCGCCAGTGCAGCGTGCGCGGATGCTTGTAGAACTGGACGACGACCGGATCACCGACCTGCATCTGTGAACCCCGTCGCCGTGCGCATCTGCGGGAGGTTAGGTCACCAGGCGAAATCTCGGCGGGCCATCACCCACCGACCGGGCGATTTCGCCGTTCCGTTCGAGGTGGACGAGGTGGGCGTAGGTCTCCGATTCGGCCAGGAACCCCCACAGGCGTGGCGGGTAGATGGCGCCGGCCACCGCCGCCGTGGTCGCTTCTCCCTGCTCGAGCGTGGCGCGGATCTGATCCAGCCTGAGGTCGTGATGACGCCGGATGGTCTCGGTTCGGCCGGCGAGGTCGCCGAACGGGTCTCCGTGGGCCGGGAGCACCTGACGAACGTCCGGAAGCTTGTCGACCTTGTCGAGTGAGGCGAGGTAGGCGCCGAGGGGATCGAGGCCCGCTCCGACCGCGCCGACGTGCGGGGTGATCGAAGGGAGGACGTGATCACCTGAGACGAGGATGCCGTAGTCGGGATCGTAGAGGCACAGATGGTCGCCGGTATGCCCGGGGGTGTGGACGGCCACCCAGGTCCGTCCCGCGAGTGTCACCTCCTGCGAGTCGACCAGTCGGACGGTCGGGGCGGGAGATCGCACCGCTCCGAGGGCCAGGCTCGTCGGTCCCATCGAACGGACGCGGCTCCGGATACCCCGCTTGCGACCGGGATCGGACCACGGATGCACGCCGCGCCGCGCTCCGTCTTCCACCCGTCGTTCCTCGTCGGAGAGGTCTGCGTCGAGGTGCCCGTGCGGCTTCCACCACGTTCGATACGCCTCGTGCGCCAGCATGCGGCCACCCGAGGCCTGAAGGATGCGCATCGCCCCGCCAAAGTGGTCGGGATGCGAATGCGTCACGATGACCGAATGCACCAGATCCGGGGCGAGACCTCCTTCGCGCAAGCCCGATCGGATGACCGACCAACTCGTGCGGCCCGGCAGGCCCGGATCGATCACCGTCGCCCCGTCCGAATCCCCGAGCACGTACATGTTGACGTGGCCGAGTCCCGTGAACCGGATCGGCAGTTGGACCCGCATGACGCCGGGCGCGAGATGGGCGACGCCCGGCGCGGGAGGGACCTGCTCTTGCTTCACCCCATCAGCCTACCGGCGCCGGGTTAACGATCGTTAACTCCGGCGGTCGCGTTTGGCGGCCACCTGTCCTTCTCGGGACGGCAGCGTCCGCACGGCGTCGGTCGGTTTGGCCTCGTACCAGCCTCGGCGGACCGCCCAGATGCCGACGGCGATCGCAGCGGCACCGATCAGGCCGTTGATCACGATACGCCCCCAAGCCGTGGCCCGACAGTCCTGTGCCGTCCGGAACCCGGGGACGGAAGAGTCGAGGTTCCCGGTCACGACACCGAGAGCAGATCCGCAGTCCTGGACCTTGACCGTCACGTTGCGGTCTTCATCCCAGTCGTAGCCGATGTCGAGCGTCACGGGAGAGACCAACATCGTCCAGACCAGGAACAAGCCGGTCGCTCCGAGCACCAACAATCCACCGCGTCTGTGCATGCACGAACTCTATCGCCGCACCGTGCGCGTCATGAGCGCAACTCGGAAGTTGAGAGACGTCGGCGGGTCGTCGACCGGCCGACGAGCATAGGCGGACAGCAGGCGGGTGGCGTCGTCGGGCGACGAGAACCGGAACTCCGTCTCGAGTTCCTCGATCGAGAACCCCTCGTCCCGCCAGAATCCCACATCGGCACCTGTGGCGACTCGAGTGAAGTCCGAAAGCTCGTCGTCCCCCCGGTTGTCGACGATGCACACTCGACCACCCGGTCGCACCACCCGCTCCACCTCCCGCAACCCTTCGCCGACATCGTGGAACGACGGAAAGAAGTACGCCCACGTGGCGTAGGCGCCATCGCAGACGCCGTCGGCGAAGGGTAGGCATGCTGCGTCCCCACTCACCCAGAGTCCCCGACCTCCCTGGGCCCGCATTCCGGCCGACGGCTCGACCCGAACGATGTGACGGTTGCGGCGCGCCAACCCGTCCGCCATGAACCCGTCGCCTGCGCCAATGTCGACGAGGCGACCCATCGGTAGCAGTTGGTCGAGCCGCCGCATCACAAGTCGATCCGGGTCCATCGCGGCGCGCTCGATCGAGAACAGTTCAGGGTGATCGGCGCCGTAGAACGGGATCACAGCCATGAACGGAGAGGCTAGGCGCAGTAGGCTGGCTGACCGTGCACGGTGAGGGCTCGCTACGTATCGCGGTCGGAGCGCTCGCGCTGATCCTGGTCACGGTGGGCGCCGGCTTGGCGTTCCGGTCCACACCCCCCGACCCATCGTTCGCCGGCTCCGCCGCCCTCGTGGCCCAGTCTGAGCCGGACACGGTGTCCGCCGCCACCGCGGTGTCGACGACGACGACGCCGACCACCACTACGCTCCCGACCTCGTCCAGTACCTCCGCGCCAGCTGACATCGCGGAGCGGTCGAACAGCTGCCTGACCGATGAGATCCACCGGCCCAATGGACGGCTGGTGCCCGTCGAGGGTTCGACCGAGATCACCCCTGGCGTGCCGGTGGTTCCCTACCGCATCGATGTCGAAGAAGGACTGGGCGTGGACCCGGCCTGTTTCGCGCACGTCGTCCATGAGGTCCTCACCGACGACCGGAGCTGGGCGGCCCGCTCGGGATTCGAACTCCAACGCGTCGACGATGATCGAGCCGACTTCGTCGTGGCGCTCGCCTCGCCGGACACCACGGACACGTTCTGTGCGCCGCTCCGCACCAACGGCATTTTCTCCTGCTGGTCCGACGGTCGAGCGATGATCAACGTGTGGCGGTGGGAGATGGGCATCGCCGAATACGCAGACGACCTCGATGTCTACCGCGTCTATGTCATCAACCACGAGGTAGGCCACGCATTGGGCAAGGAGCACCGCGACTGCCCAAGCGCGGGCGCGCCCGCTCCGGTGATGATGCAGCAGACCAAGGGCCTCGATGGGTGCGAGCCGAACGGGTGGCCGCTCGCGGACGAGTGAGCGTCGGCGGTCCCATTCGGCCGCTCGCCGGCGTCCCCATGCCCACGGCGTATCCTGACATCGATGTTCCGCCGTCGCACGCCTTCTCGAGCCGTTGCTCTGGCGATGTTGCACGTCGGGCGGTGCGGGAGCACGGTCGTCTGTCGCATGCTCAGCGGCCATCCCGAGATCACCTGGGACTATGAGATCTTCGAGCCAAGGGTTCGAGAGTCGCTGCCGGAACCGGCCGAACTTGCTCCCCGCGAACTGATCGCGCGACGCCGGAGCGGGCATCCCGGCCATTACGGCTTCGAGACGAAGTACTTGCAGTCTCACCACCTCGGCAGCATCGGAATGGCGCTCGCCGACTACATCGAGATGCTCACCGACTTGGGGTTCGGATTCGTGGCTTTGCACCGACGGAACTACCTGAGGCGCGTCGTGTCGGGAGCCGTCGGCAGAGAAAGCGGCACCTGGCACGTCAAAGATCCGAGCGCCCACGCCCTCCGTGCCATAACCCTCGATCCCTCCGCCGTTCCATTCGGTCCTCCGCAGCCGTTGCTCGATGTGTTCACAGAGCTCGCCGAAGGCGAGCAGGCGCTCCGGCTCCATCTACCTGCCGAGGCACTCTGGTTGACGTACGAGGCCGACATCGCCCCCGATCCGAGGATCGCGTACCGGAAGATCTGCCAGCAATACGGTGTGACTCCCACCGACGCCGAACCTAGCTTGTATCCGACGAACCCGTTCCCGCTCGCCGACCTCGTGCGGAATTTCGACGAAGTGGCCGACTTGCTGGCTGGCACCGAATACGAATGGATGCTCGCCGATTGAAAAGGCGGCGGGCGGAGGGCGCTCAGGCCCTTCGAAGCAGCCGTTTCCTGATCTCGTTCCAATGCTCGGTGTCCGGCGTCGCCTCGTGGAGCGTATCGAGGAGACGCTTCGTCGCTCCGATCGCATCCGCGTGCAGGCCGGCCGCGTGACCCGCGAGTTGCTTGGCGAGCGCAAGCGCACCGCCGCGCTCCGTCAAGAGGGCCGCGAGACCGGCCGAGACGGCACCGTCGCCATCGATCGTCTCATTCAGCAGAAATAGGCGAGCCGTGGTTTGACGGCCGACGGCTCGCTCGATTCGAGCGAGGCCGTCAGGGCGATAGAGAATGCCGAGCCGCGTGGCGGGAATCATGAAGGTTGCACCCTCGCCCGCGATCCGAACGTCGCAGGAGACCGCCAGCTCGACGCCGGCTCCCAAGCATGGCCCTTCGATGGCTGCGATCGTCGGAACCGCGACGCCGGCCACCGCATCCGCGGCCGTGGCCAGGCCGTCTTCGATGGCGAGGTCGGTCTCGTCGAAGGAGAACTCGTCGAGGTCCGCTCCGGATGTGAATACCTCGCTCGTGCCGGTGAGCACGAGAGCCCGGACACCCTCACGCTCCAATCGTGCCACCATCTCGGCGATGCTGCGCATCATGTCGCGAGTGAGCGCA
>JBFKPQ010000132.1:0-6583 GCA_041628225.1 Acidimicrobiia bacterium
CCTGGAGGACCGCGCGTTCCTGCGGGCCTTCCAGGTGATGGACGAGGTCATCCAAGATCGGCAGCCATGGTTCATGGTGCTGTGGGCGGGGTCGGTCGTCGCCGTGCTCGGTACGGCCGTGGTCGGGATCATCGAACTCGAGGGAATCGATAGGGCACTGTCTGTGGCGGCTGCGGTCGTCTATCTCCTGGGCGTGCAGCTGCCGACGGCAACGATCAACATCCCGCTCAACAACCTGGTGCAGACGCTGGATCTCGCTGCCATGGACGAGCCGTTCGTCACGACGGCGCGTGCCGACTTCGAAGCGCGTTGGAACCGCTGGAACGCGATCCGCACTGTCCTCGGGATGGTGAGCACCCTGATGTTGCTCGTCTTGCTGCTGCGGATGTCGGGCTGAGTCCCCCGTGCCGCCGAAGCCTGAGGATCAGGCACCGAGGTGTTTGAGCGCGGCTTGGGCGGCCCAGTAGCCCGCCATTCCGTGGATGCCGGCGCCGGGTGCGGTCGAAGATCCGCACAGGAACACTCCCGGGATCGACGTGGTGTGTGGTCGGAACGGTTTCGGGCGAGCGAGGATCTGCGGCAGCGTGAAGGCTCCGCCGATGATGTCGCCGCCCACGTAATTCTCGTTGTAGGCGGCGAAGTCGGCGGGCCCCATCGCGTGGGTCCCGACGATGCGGTCGCGGAACCCGGGGGCGAATCGCTCGATCTGCCCGAGGATCGCGTCGGTTCGATCGACCGTCGAGCCGGCCGGAACATGGCAGTACGCCCACACGACGTGCTTTCCGTCGGGAGCTCGCGTCGGGTCGGCCACGGTCGGCTGCGCCAGGAGCACGTACGGTCGGTCGAGGAGGCCACCGTCCGACATCGCCCTTTCGGAGGCCGCCATCTGCTCGAACGTGCCGCCCACGTGGACGGTGATGGCCTTGCCGACGTCGGGGTTGGCCCACGGGACGGGACCGTCCAGCGCCAGGTCGAGCTTGAAGACCCCTGGACCGAACTTCCAGCGGGCCAGGCGTCGCCGTTCGCGGAGTCCATCGCCGTAGATGCGTAACAGGGCCGGTGGCGTCACCGACAGCAAAGTGGCCCGGGCGTCGGGAAGGTCGTCGGCCGACTCGATGCGCCGGCTGGTCTCGATGGTCCCGCCAAGGCTGAGGAGCAGCGATGCCAGAGCGTCGGTGACCGCGGCCGATCCACCTTCTGCGACGGGCCAGCGGTAGGCGTGTGCGGTCATCATGAGCGCCATCCCGACGGCGCCCGATCCGGCCGCAGTGAGGGGGGTGGTGTTGTGGGCGGCGTGTCCCCCGAATAGCGCTTTCGCCCGCTCGGTCTCGAACCCCGCGGCGAACCGCGCCGCCGAACCGAGCGCGTAGCGACCGAATCCGGCCATCAGCAGCGGATGGCGCGGGATCCCGACCAGCGGGCCGAGGGTGAAGGAGAAGATGTCATCGGCCCGTTCAGCCCAGCTGCCGATGGTGGCGCGATATCGGTCGGCGTCCGGCCCTAGGCCATCCGCGGTGCGGTCGACGTCGGTGTACTGGAGGACGGCGTCGCCGCCGTCGAGAGGATGGGCAGCCTCGACGTCCGAGAAGCGCCACCGAAGCCCGTGCTCTCCGAGCGGGAGGCCGGTGAGGGCCGGCGAGCCGTTGCCGAAGGGATGGACGGCCGCACACACGTCGTGGCGGAACCCCGGCAGGGTCAGCTCCTTCGTCCGGGTGCCGCCGCCGATCGTGTCGGCGGCTTCGATCACGTGAACCGACAGGCCGCGCCGGGCCAGGTAGACGGCGGCCGTCAGTCCGTTCGGGCCCGCTCCGACGACGACGGCATCGGTCATGCCGGCCCCCGGCTGTGAGCCATGAACCTGCCGTCGATCCGCTCGAGCGCAACGGACACACCGAATGCTTCGGCCAGGGCGTCGGCAGTGAGCGCGTCGCTGATGGGACCGCGGGTAACGGTGTGGCCGTCGCCCAGAAGGTGGAGCTGGTCGAAACCCGGCGGGATCTCCTCGACGTGGTGGGTGACGAGCACCATGGTCGTGGTCGGCTGGTCGGCCGCGAGTTTGGTCAGCGAGTCCACCAGGTTCTCGCGCGCCCCGAGATCGAGGCCGGCGCCCGGTTCGTCGAGGAGCAGCAGGTCAGGCCGCGGCATGAGGCTCCGGGCGATCATGACGCGCTTGCGCTCGCCCTCGGACAGCGTGTTGAACTCGCGTTCGGCGAGCTCGGCGGCGTTCACCGTTCGAAGGCATTGGCGGGCGTGTTCCCAATCGGCGTCGTCGTAGGTGTGCCAGTCCGAACCCACGAAGCTGGCGTGGAGTCCCGTGACGACGATCTCGAGGGCAGGGAAGCCGGGCCGGAGATACGAAGCAGGACCGGGCCCGACGTAGCCGATGCGGGAGCGGACCGAGCGGACGTCGATGCCTTTGCCGCGCCGCCAGCCAAGCACTTCCACGTCGCCGCGGGTGGGCGGGAGGTAGGTGGACACCACCTCCATGAGCGTGGTCTTGCCCGATCCGTTCGGACCGAACAACACCCACCGTTCACCGGCCCCGACCTCCCAGTCGATGGAGCGCACCAGTTCGGCGCCGTCGCGCCGGACCGTCACGTCGTCGAGAAGCACGGCGGTTGTCATCGCACGGAGATCGTACAACCAGACCGGGCCGCCCGAAGGCGGCCCGGGTCCGGAGGGAGAAGCGGTCGCTTCAGATGAAGATCACCTGGGCGCCGTCGGACAGGTCGATGAACTCGTTCACGTTGATGACGGCTTCGACCTCGTCGAGCAGGTCATCGTCGGTGAGCCCGGCCATGTCATACGACATCTTGCAGGCCCACAGACGGGCGCCCATGTCGTGGAGCAGCGTGATGAATTCACGCACGTCCGGCACGTCGAGCGCGGCGATCTGCTTCTTCAACATCCGCGTGGCGAAGCTGGTCATGCCTGGCAGGCCACCGAGGCCTTGGGGGATGTGCCAGGCGGCGCCCGGCATGTGCATCGCCGTGTTGCCGAGCATCGTGAACTGCAGCTCGTCGACGGTCTCTTTGTTGATCATGTCGAGGCCCCAGAAGGTGAAGAAGATGTCCACCTCGACGCCCTCGGTGAGCGCACCGTTGGCCATGATGAGCGCCGGGTACGCCATGTCGAGGTTGCCCTTCGAGCAGATGAAGACGATCTTCCTGGCCTCGGCCTCGTCATCGCCGAAGTCGGGGACGACGGCGGGGGCGGCTTCGGTCGTGGTCATGTCGGTCAAACCTCCTACACGCATCCGGCCGGCTTGGGGACACCGGCCACGTACGACATCTTCTTGGCGGGCTTCTTCGGGAAGAGCTCGAACAGCTCCTTCGTGGGGATGCCGCCGACGTTGGTCACCCGACGAAGCGTCGGGGTCGCACCGTTGGCCTTGAAGTCCTCCCGGACGAACTCGAGGACCTTCCAGTGGGCATCGGTCAACTCGACGCCGATGTTGGCGGCAAGCACCTTGGCCAGCTCCTGGTCCCACTCGTCGTATTCGGTGAGGAAGCCTTCCTCGTCGACGTGAACCTCACGTCCGTTCAGTGTTGCGAGCGCCATCGCGCTACCTCCTGTTCTCGACCGGCGCGGCGGCTTCTTCACCGACGGACCGGAGCATGTGCAAGACCTTGTTGAGTCCACGGCGAACCTCGGGATTGCGCATCTCTTTCAAGAGCGCCAACGCCCCTGGGGGTTCGGTGGCCTCGAGATGCTCGTCCGCCTGCACCGTGTGGAACGTGCGTTGGAGCATCTGCATGACTTCGGGTTGGGTCATCTCCTTCACCGTCTGCAGGATCAGGACGATGTTGTCACCGAGTGCGTCGATGTCCTCCTGCGTGAACGACGTCACGACCCGATCGGCGATCTGTAGTCCGCCTCGGGCGAAGTCCAGATAACCCTTCTCTTCGAGCCCGGCGAGTCCTTCCATGGCCATCTGCATGGCGGGCTTTCCGAGCGGCGCGACGGTGTCGACCAGTTCCGCGGCCGGCTCGAGCTGGGCCACCAGCCGTTCCAGCACGGGGAGGGCTCGGACCGTGGCCTCGAGCGTGCGGACGAGCTGGTCGGTGTCGACGCCCAGCGTCGCCAGCTTGTCACCGGCGGTGACCATGGCGCCCTTGGCGATGGGGGTCAGATCGTCGGCGAGCTCGGCCCACCGGAGGCGGGCGGCTCGCTGTGATTCGAGCTCGGCTGCCATGGTCTCCATGAGGAGTTCTATACGATCGAGTCGCTCGTCGACCGTGGGCAGAGTGGTGACCACCGTCACACCTCCAGGTCCTTGCCGGCCATGCTCATGAGAGCGGGCAGCGGCAGTTCTTTACCTGGCAGGAGCAGGTTCCAGTACATCCACTTGAACATGAGCTTGCCCCAGTGGTTCATCTCGGTCTCCTTCAGCAGACTGAAGGGGCCGACGCCCGGCAGCGGGTACTTGCCGGTCAGGGGCTCGGTCTCGTAGTTGAAGTCGATGAGCATGCCCTTGCCGGCACCGGACTCGATGAAGCAGTTGGCGTGCCCATCGAACGACTCGGTCATCGGACGACCCTCGATGTGCTCGAGGAAATTGTGGGTGAAGATGTCGACGGCGAAGTGGGCCACCGACCCGGCCTTGGAAGCCGGAATGTTCGACGCATCGCCCAGCGCAAAGATGTTGTCGTACTGGGTCGACAGCAGCGTGTGCTTGTCGACCGGCACGAAGTTCAACTCGTCGCCGAGTCCACTGCGGGCCACGAAATCGGCGCCCATGTTGAGCGGTACCGTTACGAGTAGATCGAACGGGATCTCTCGTTCGTCGAACGACACGATCGTCTTGGTCTCGGTGTCGACCCGTTCGATCATGAAATCTGATTCGAGGGCCACCTTGCGCTCGTCGAGCATCCCGCCCAGGTACCGCGAGGCGACGGGCTTCGTGAAGGCGCCGGGGAGAGGCGTCACGTACGTGATCTCCACCTGATCGCGCATGCCGCGGTTCTTGAAGAAGTCGTCGGCGAGGAAGGTGAACTCGAGCGGTGCGACCGGGCACTTGATCGGCATCTCGGTGATGTGGACGACCAGCCGACCGCCCTGCCAGCCGGCAAGCTTGTCGGCGAGTGCCTGGGCACCCTCGAACGTGTAGAACTCGTGGACGCTGCGGCGCCACTCGTCTTCCATCATGCCGGGCGTCTCGTCGGGCCGCGGTGTCGTGCCGGTGGCGATGACGAGCTGGTCGTAGCCGAGTTCGGTGCCGTCGGCCAGCACGACCGTGTTCTCGTCGGCGGCCACCCGGTCGATCTCTCCGAGCACCAGGTCCACTCCGGCCGGAATGAACCGCTGCTTCGGTTTCACGACCTCCTCGGGGCGATACGTGCCGAAGGGGATGAAGAGGTATCCCGGCTGATAGTGATGGGTGGCCTCCTGGTCGACGATGGTGATGGTCCACTCGTCACTCAGGCGGGGACGGAGTTTGTTCACCACCATCGTGCCGGCCGTGCCGGCTCCGAGAACCACCAGTCGCTTGCGCGTCATTGTCATGCACTCCTTTGTTGAACGTTGCCGCATGCGCGATCGATGCGGGACAGCAGCGCCGCCACGCGGGGCAGCGCTTCCAGCACCCGCCGCCGATCGGCGGGATCCAAATCGAAGAGGTCTTCCGAGCTGCGGCCCTCAGGGGCCACCCCGCCGGCCAGGACCATGCCCGTGAGTTCGGTGCCGGACCGGACGAACGCCCGGGCGCACTCGAACCGGTGGCGGCCCTCGGTGAAGCGGGGCCGGAAGTCGAGATCGTCGGCGAGGTCGCGCCATTCCTCGGCGCACTCGGCGATGAAGCCCGGATCGTCGGCGTGCCGTTCGAACCGGGGGCAGGGATTGGCGACATCCGTGAGCGGATGGCCTTCCATGTCGGTCATCACCATCATCACGCCGAGCGAACCTGCCGCGAAGTCGAGCACGGACTTCGCGAGGTCGGCGGGGATACGGCTCTCGGCCGTGGAAATCCTGACTCCTGAGCCGCCGGCGAGCAAGCGTTCGAGTTCGTCAGCCGGGAAACGCCATTGCCTGCCCACTTTGACCGCCGGGAGGCGCCCGTCGCCGGCCATGCGGTAGATGGTCGAGGCATCCACAGCGAGCATCTCCTGAACTTGGCGGGCGGTGAAGAGCTTCTGCGTCATCTGCATCTCGGGCCAGAGCATATGTCGATTCATGCATATGCGGCTAGGGGCATATGGCCCTATGCCCGATGTCGCAGGACCCGATGCGGCTCCTGCAGGCGTTCTGTGCAGCTCCTGCAGGTTCAGACGATGCCGCGAGAACGGAGGGCGCTGATCCGGTCGCGGGTGTATTCGAGATCGTTGAGCACCTCATCGGTGTGCTCGCCGAGACCCGGGGGAGGCAGCCGAACGGTGCCGACCTCGCCGTCGAACCCAATGACAGGGCCGAGCACCCGCACGATCCCCGCCACGGACGACTCGATGCGGTGGACCATCGACCCGGCCCTCGACAGAGCTTCGCGCACCGTGTTGATGGCGCCACAAGGCACGCCGGCCTCATCGAGCAGCGCCGTCCAGTGGTGGCGGGATTGGCCTGCCACCCGACCTGCGATCGCGGCGTCGAG
>JBFKPQ010000133.1:0-6546 GCA_041628225.1 Acidimicrobiia bacterium
CGGCTGATGGGCGGCTCTGGATCGGCGGGACGAGCCCGGTGGAACTCGGCGCGGGTGTCGCGCACCTGTTTCGTCAGATTGCCGAAGAGATGCTCCAACTGCACGAGCCGATCCTCCGAGTAGTCCTCCGCGTCGAGCCGCACGCGCCGCGCCTCGGCCTCGGCATTCCGGACGAGGATGTTGGCCTCTTCGACGGCTTCGGCCAACACATGGCTCTGTGACACCAGCTCCTTCGACCTGGCCTGCGCCTTGTCGATGATCTCTTTGCCCTTCTCGTTGGTGCGCGCCACGAAGGCCTCACGCTCGCGGATCATCCAACGCGCCTGGCGTAGCTCTTCGGGCAGCAGCTGCCGCAGCCGTTCCAGATTGGCGATGAACGCGCCCTTGTCCACGAGCACGTTCGACGACAACGGCATCGTCTTGGCATTCCGAAGCTGGTCGATGAGCTCACCGATCATGGCGTCGACCGCTCCTACGGAGGCCTTGTCGAGCGGATCCTCGATCGGTTCCGCCGAGACGCCCGGCAGCGGTACGACCTTGTCGAACACGTCGGAGTCCACGGCATCGCCATGGACGTCGTCGAATGCGTCGTCGTCGTAGGCGACCTTCTCGTCGTCTCCGATGATGTCCTCGAATTCGTCGAACGGGTTGTCACCCATCGGTCTGCTCCTTCATCGCCGCCGCCACCGAGGGCGGCACCAGATCGTCGATGGAACCGCCCAGACGGGCGACTTCCCTCACCAGCGACGACGACACGAACGAGTACTCCGGTGCTGTCGGCAGGAACACCGTCGTCACACCGGTCAAATGCTCGTTCATGTGCGCCATCTGAACCTCGTATTCGAAATCAGCAACGGCCCGAAGCCCCTTCACGATCGCGTCGGCACCGCGCTGTTCCGCGTATTCGACGAGCAGACCACCGAAGGACGCCACGGAGACGTGCGGTAGGTCGTCGAACAGCTCATCGAGCAGCGCCACGCGCCGTTCGGCGGGAAACCACGGCGACTTGGAAGGGTTCGCGACGACCGCCACGATCACTTCGTCGAAGAGGTCGGCCGCTCGGCGGACGACATCGGTGTGCCCGTGGGTAGGCGGATCGAAGCTCCCAGGCACCAAGGCCCTGCTCATCCGGACTCCTTTACGTATCTCCAGAGCTGCGCTCCCCCGTAGTTTCGCGCATCGACCAGCTCCAACCGGGGAACCTCGAAAGCAGGCTCGCCGATTCGCCGGTGGACGACCACGACCGCCCCGCCGTCGAGGTGAGCCTCGAGCCGTTCCAACACGCGCTGCACCTCGGCGTGCGGCAGGGGATACGGAGGGTCGACGAAGACGAGATCGAATGCGTCCGTCGTGGAGTCGATGAAACGCTCCACGTCGCCTTGGACGACCCGACCCCCCAAACCGACGGCCGACACATTGGCCTCGAGCACGGCCACCACGTTGCGGTCACGTTCCACGAACACAGCAGATGCCGCACCGCGACTGAGCGCCTCCAACCCAATCGAACCGGTACCGGCATACAGATCGAGCACGCGAGCACCCTCGACATGGCCGGAGAGCGACGAAAACAGCGCCTCTTTGACCCGGTCTTGGATCGGCCGGGTCACATGACCGGTCGGCGCCTTCAGCCGTCGGCCCTTGGCCGTCCCGGCGATCACCCGCATCGCCGGCTCACGAGATGAACAGCCATTCCACGGCCTCCCCCAACAGGACACGGACTTCGTCGCGGATCTCGGCGTGATCGGAGAGCTTCGGGTCGGCCGCGACGAGGGCGAACGCCTCCCGACGCGCCGTCACGAGCGTTTCCATGTCGCGCAGGATGTCGGCCAGCTTGAGGTCCGCCATGCCCGACTGGCGGGCACCGAACACGGTCCCCTGACCGCGGATGCGAAGATCTTCCTCGGCGAGGCGGAACCCGTCGGTCGTGGCGACCATGGCGGCGATGCGGGCTTCGCCCTCCTCCGTACCGGGATCGGTCACGAGCACACAGTGGGCGGCGTGACGACCGCGACCCACCCGCCCGCGCAGCTGATGCAGCTGCGAGAGCCCGAACCGTTCGGCGTTCTCGATGACCATGACCGTCGCGTTCGGAATGTCGATACCCACCTCGATCACGGTCGTCGCCACCAGGACGTCGATGGCGCCATCGCGCATGGCCTCCATGACCTCCTCTTTGTCGGACGGGCGCATCTGTCCGTGCAGGAGACCCACACGCAGATCCGGGAACACCGCCCGCAGCCGTTCGAATTCGGCGGTCGCCGAGGCCGCCTCCACCTTGGCCGAATCCTCGACCAGCGGACACACCACGAAGGCCTGCCGGCCGTCGGCGACCTCATCGCGAATCAGTCGATGGACCTTCTCCACCTCGGGTCCCGATGTTCCCACTGCGGTCGTGGTCACCGGCGTCCTCCCGGGAGGCATCTCGTCGAGGACCGAGACGTCGAGATCCCCGTAGAGCGTCATCGAGAGCGTCCGCGGAATGGGCGTGGCGGTCATGATGAGGAGATCCGGGTCGTTGTCACCGGCCTTTTCCTTCAGCGCCACACGCTGGTGAACGCCAAAACGGTGCTGCTCATCGACCACCGCAGCCCCGAGCGCTGCGAAGTGCACGCCTTCTTGAATCAGTGCGTGCGTTCCGATGACGATGTCGACCCGCCCCTCCGCGACGGCGTCGACCACCTCGGAACGTGAGGCTGCGCCGGGCGGACGGTCGGACAGCTCGGATGCCGACGACGTCAGCAGTGCCAGCGTGATCGTCCGGCGATGCGCGTCGGCGTCGGCAAACAGACTGTCCATGCCGAGCCGGGCGCCATCGCCGCGTTCGAGGGGGGCCATCTCGGCGCGTCCGAGGAGATCGCGGATCCCCAGGTAGTGCTGGACGGCGAGCACCTCCGTCGGCGCCATCACCGCACCCTGGCGCCCACCGGCCACGGCTTGGAGCAGCGCAGCCACCGCCACGACCGTCTTGCCCGAACCGACCTCGCCCTGGAGCAACCGGTGCATCGGGTGCACGCCCGCCAGGTCGGTGATGATCTCGCCGATTGCCCGTTGCTGAGCTCCCGTCGGCTCGAACGGCAGAGAGGCCAAGAAGGCGTCGACCAGAGATCGATCCGTGGTGTGCTGGATGCCCTTGGCCTCGGCGGCGCGACGGTTCTTGGTGAGCGCCAGCGCCACCTCGAGGCGGAACAATTCGTCGAACACCAGCCGGTGTCGCGCCGGTCCGACGGCGTCGATGCTGTCCGGAAAATGGATGTCTTTGATGGCGGTCTCCCGATCGACCAGGTCGAGACGGTCGCGAAACTCGGTGGCGAGCGGATCTGATAGGGGAAGCGCACGCCCCAACGCGTTATGGACGGCTCGGCGAAGGTGCCCGGGAGCGACATCCGACATGGACGGATGGATCGGCACCACCCTGCCCGTGGTCAGGCTCTGCGACGGGGAGGACAGCACGTCGACGGCCGGGCTCTTCATCTGCAGTCGCCCCCGATACCGCTCCACCTTTCCAGACAGCGCCACCTCGGCCCCTGCGCTCAGTTGCCGAGCCCGAAACGTCTGATTGAACCACGTGGCCTTCAGGTACCCGCGCCCGTCCGTGAACGTGGCGTCGATGATCGTCAGGTTGCGGCGCGGTCGACGCGTCGAGACATCCTGTACCGTCGCGATGACCGTCACCTCCTCGCCGACGGGGACCTCGTCGAGACTCACCTGGGTCGACCGGTCGATGTACCGGCGCGGTGCGTGCAACAGGAGGTCGGCCACCGACCGGATACCTGCCTTGCGCAGGGCCTCTCCGCGCTTGCCCGACAGTCCGGACACTCGTTCGATGGGCACGCCACCCAGATACGCCAGAGTCCTCATCGCCGCCTGACAGTACCGCCCGCGGTGGGATGTATCCTGCCACCACCGATTCCCGAGGGCCGAGCGCCGCTGCTACCCTTCTCGGCCGACCGTAGGAGACTCCATGTCAAACCGCTGCGAGATCTGCCAGAAAGAGCCCAGCTTCGGCAAGCAGGTCACGTTCTCACACAAGCGTTCCAGTCGACGCTGGACGCCCAACATCCAAAAGATCCGTGTCAAACACGGTTCCAACACGCGTCGCGCCCGGGTGTGCACCTCGTGCATCAAGGCCGGCAAGGTCGAAAAGGCCTGACCGGATGCAGGGTGTCGTCAAGCTCTACGACCCGGTGACCGGAGCAGGCATCGTGGTCCGCGACGACGACCAGTCCGAAGTCTTGTTGCGCCCGGGCGCACTCGCCGGTTCCATCTTCCGGACGCTGCGCCAGGGCCAGCGCATCGTGTTCGACCTCACCGAAGCCGACGGCCAGGTCTTCGCATCGCAGATCCGCATGGGTTCGGACGGCTACTGAGGCGGAAAGCCCGTAGTATCCGGCTACGACCAAAAAGGAGCATCCGTGGTTCAGGCATACATCCTCGTGCAAACGGAAGTAGGCAAGGCCGCCCAGGTCGCCGAAGAGGTTCGGCGGATCTCGGGCGTCGAATCGGCCGACGACGTGACCGGACCGTACGACGTGATCGTGCGTGCCGAGGCTGAGGACGTCGATCAGCTCGGCAAGCTCGTCGTGGCACGAGTCCAGGCCGTCGACGGAATCACCCGCACCCTGACCTGCCCGGTCGTTCACCTCTGACGGCACGGCTCCGGCCGGCGAACACGGCGACGCCGATCCCGGCCGGTATCCAATAGTCGATGATCCGGTAGACCAGGACCGGGGCGACGATGGTACGCGCCGCGAACCCGTACGCCGTCAACAGGCCGACGAGGCCGCCCTCGACGACCCCCAACCCGCCCGGTGTGGCCAGAAGGCCGCCGACGATCGTGGAGAGGCCAAACGCCACCACCGTCTCCGACGGGGTCAGCTCGACGCCGAACGCTCCCACCGCGGCCCACAGCACGGCCGCCTCACTCACGACGCGGACCGCCACCAATGCGCCCTCGACCCACGACACCGGGCCGCCACCCGCCGTGGGCGCGAGATAATCGCGCAACCGGTCCGGCAGCCACCCGACGAGCCGATCCAGAACTGCGGTGCCCGCCAGCACGAACCCACCCGCCACGGCCAGCGCCGAACCCAGCACGATGGCCCCGGCAAAGATCAATGGGTGCGGCCCCTCGGTCGCCATCCAGACGAGTCCGGTGCCGGTCATGATCAGCAGGCCGCCATACGTGACGACGGTGACCCGCACGGCGGCGCCCGCCGCCTCAGGCTCCTCGCCGCGCACGGTGAACGCCATGGTCGAAGGCGTCAGCGCACCTCCGGCAGGGAGTAGACGCGCCACGGCGGATCCGGTCCAGGCTGCCGCCAGGGCCGCCCGCCAACTCACCGGATGACCGACGCGGCGCAGTCCGACTCGAAACAGCCCGGCGAACGCGACCTTGGCCGACACCTCGAGCGACCATGCCAGAATGAGAAGCCCTACCGCCCGGCCATCGATCCGAGGAAGTTCCCAGCGGCGCGACGCGATCCACAGACCAACGCCGTAGGCCACGAAGGCACCCGCGATGATCGGCGTCCTCAGTTTGGCGAGGGCAAGCCCCCGATCGGTCGCCATCTCATCAGTCTCGCGAACATCTACTCCGGGTGGATGACGACCACCGGCACCGCAGCGTGTTGCAGCACCTTCTGAGACGTGCTGCCGAGCGCGATACGGCGCACCACTCCCATCCGACGAGCTCCTACCACGATCAGATCGGCACCGCGTTCGGCGGCGGCCTCCAGGAGTTCGTCGGCGGCGGCGCCGTCCTCGACCACCACGTCGGTGTCGACACCCGCATTCGTCAGAGGAGCGATCCAGGTGGGCATGTACTCGTCATGGATCTTCCGGCGCACGTCGGCGAAGTCCACTCCCGGTTCGATGTCGTCGAGGTGATCCAGCGGTTCGAACGCGTGGACGGCCACCACACCGACACCGAGGCGCCCGGCGAGTTCGGCCGTCCACCGGACGGCCCGGGCGGTTCCGTCCGAGCCGTCGACGCCGATGGCGATCTTCGTCACACTCATACCGGTTCCTCCACGGCTTCGGTGGCTCGCAGCGAGGTGACGACCGTGATGACGAGCACCACGGTGATCACAACGAGCGAAACGACGGTTGACAGGTGATACCAGGGCGAGATGATCATCTTCACGCCGACGAAGAACAGGATCACACCCAGGCCACGATTCAGGTACACCAGCCGCTCGCGTGCTCCCTCCAGCAGGAAATAGAGAGCTCGCAGCCCCAAGATGGCGAGCGCGTTCGAACTGAACACGATGAACGGATCGCGACTGATGGCGAGGATCGCGGGCACCGAGTCCACCGCAAACACGACATCCGTCGCTTCGATGAGCACCAGGACCACGAAGAGCGGAGTCGCCAGCCGGCGACCGCCGTGACGGGTGAAGAGCTTCTGACCGTCGTAGTCGGAGGTGACGGGCACGACGCGCCGGACCAACTTGAGCACCGGATTGCGTTCCGGATGGATCTCCTCCGACGAGTGGGTGGCGATGCGAATCGCCGTGAAGATGAGAAGGCCACCGAACACGAACAACA
>JBFKPQ010000134.1:0-6533 GCA_041628225.1 Acidimicrobiia bacterium
CGCGGGGTCGCTCACCCTCGCCACCCAACTCGGCGTGACAGCCCATGCGGATCTCCCGTCGGCCGTGACGGCCCTCGAGGACCGGATGTTGGGAGCAGAGTCCGGTTCCAGCGGTCAGGCCGACCTCATCGAACGGCTGGCTCCGTGGCTGGTGGCGCGTCGCGTCGAGGCAGGCGAGGTCATCATCGTGCAAGGCGCGCCGGCGGGAGGTCTGTTCTTCGTCGCAACAGGAGCCGTCATGGTGAACCTCGACGTCAACGGCGCGTCCAGGGCCATCCGGAAGCTTCGGAAAGGTGCCATCGTCGGCGAGGTCAGTATGTACGACCCCGATGCGGTCGCCACGGCCGGCGTCGTCGCCGAGACCGACACCGAACTCTGGCACCTGCCCGCGGAGGCGTTGGAGCGGCTCGAGCGTGAGGATCCCGAGACGGCCACGGCACTCCACCGGTTCGTCGCTCAGACGCTGGCCAGCCGACTCAAGTCGTCGAACGCGACGCTGCGGGCGGTGCTCGGCGACTAGGCGCCGAGCTCAATGGCCGCCGGCGATCGCAGCCACGTCGAACGTGATCCCGGTGTCTTGTTCCGAGACCTCCCACAGCTTCTCCAAATCCTCGGGCTTCCGCAGGCGCGCACCGACTTTCCCGACGACCGGCGGCCCGGCGACCACCCACTTCGGCCGGTACAAGGTCCCTCCCGGAGCCCCCGGCTCCGTGCCGGCGCGGAGCTGCGGCAGTGCCCCCCGGGCGGCCGATTGGCCGACGATAGGAACGAGCCGTTCGAAGAACTTGCTACGCGCCGCGCCGTCCGTATTCTCAGAACTCGTCGCCTGGAGATCGGTGTCCGAGAACCCGGGGTCGGCCGCATAGGCCTTGACCGGGGCGCCGACCGTCCGGAGCCGCCGATCCAGCTCGAGGGCGAACTGGAGATTCGCGAGCTTCGAGTAGCCGTAGGCACGCCAGGGGTCGTATTCGGCCGTCCGATGGTGGGCATCATCCAAGTCATAGGGCCCGGCGGCGAACCGAGCGGTCGACGTCGTGTTCACGACGCGTCCTTCGGTCGCCGTGAGCAAAGCCGGCAGGAGCCGGGCCGTGAGCGCGAAGTGGCCGAGGTGGTTGGTGCCGAACTGCATCTCGAACCCGTCGGCCGTTTGCCACTCAGGTGTGGCCATGACCCCGGCGTTGTTGAAGAGCACGTCGATGACCGGGTGGTCGGTCACCACTCCCGTGGCGAACTCCTCGACCGATGCCAGCGAGGCCAGGTCCAGTGGCCGCACCTCGACCGACGCGTTGGGTACGGTGCGCTCGACGGCGGTTTGGGCGGATGCCGCCTTGTCGAGGTTCCGGGCGGCCATAACGACGTGGGAACCCTTGCGGACCAGCTCACGTACGGTCTCGAGACCGAGACCACCGTTTCCGCCGGTGACCACCGTCACCTGGCCGGTCAGATCAGGGATGTCGTTCGCCGTCCAGGACATGGGTTACCTCCAGGTCGCCATCTTCATGGACTGCCCCGAGGCCCGCAAGACACGGGCACTTCGCTTCCAATAGGGTCACGGCATGAAACGAGGTCGCGCCAACGCTGTGCTCGTCGCCGCGTCCGTTGCCGTCCTCATCGTCTACCTCATCTTGATCCAAGACCGGTTGCCGGACGAGGTCGCCACCCACTGGGGCGCGAACGGCGAAGCCGATCAGTTCACCGCCCGCGCATCCCTTCCGTGGCTGTTCGGTGGTTTCACGGCCCTCATCGGCTTCGTCATGACCGTGGTGGCACTGAGTGCCCCTCGCCAAGCGGTGGCCGGAACTCGACTGCTGTCCGGCACGCCGCTCGCCACCGTGTGGTTCATGGCGGCCATCGCCTACCTGACCGTGTCGGCGCAGCTCGACGGTGCGGGTCCCGTGGCGCCCTCCGGCCAGACGATCCTGACGGCTCTCGGAGCCGGACTGGCGGGTGGGCTGGTCGGAGTGTGGATCGCCGGTCCTGCCGCGCCCATTCCCGAGGAGCCACGCCTCACTGTCACCGATCCCGAGTCGTTGACGTGGCGAGGCCGTACGCCTCGGACGCTCCTGATGCCGACCATCGCGACGGTCGTCGCCGTCGGTGGCATAGCCCTCGCCTACGCGACCCGATGGCAGCTGCTGTTGTTGTTCGCTCCCATCGTGCTGCTCGTGGCGGTGTCTTCGTCCTTCAATGTGTCCGCCGGCCCGAAAGGGGTGGTCGTCGCGGCGGTCGGCATCGGGTTCCCCAGGGTGCGGGTCCCGCTGGAGCAGATCGCCGGCGTGGAGGTCGGCACCGTCGAAGCGTGGAACTACGGAGGTTGGGGCATACGCCTCGGACCGGACACAGCTGTGATCACGAAGTCGGGACCCGCGCTGATCGTCCGCCGGACCGACGGAGCCGGCCTGCGCATCAGCCTCGACCGGCCCGAAGAACCAGCGGCCGCGCTCGCCTCGCTCCTCCCGCGCCGTCGGTGAGTTGGTCACCTCACCTCCGGCCGGGAGATCCCGAGCCACCAGCGGGGGTGCAGCCCGAAGCCCGCGCCAGCGTGCGGTGCCTGCTGGTCGATCATGAACGGCGCGTGCTCCTCCAGGAGATCTTCGATCCGGAAGACGGCAAGCGCTTCTGGATCACGCCGGGAGGAGCGGTCGATCCCGGCGAGACGGAGACTGAGGGCCTCCGGCGGGAGCTGCGAGAAGAGGCCGGCATCACCGACATCGATCTCGGACCGGTGGTCTGGACCCGGCAGCACGTGTTCCCCTTCGACGGGAAGTGGTATCACCAGACCGAACGGTTCTACCTGGCGCAGTACCGACCGCAAGTACACCTCCCGCCGGACCCGACCGCACCGGACTTCGGCCTCATCCTCGGCCACCGCTGGTGGACCATCGACGAGCTACGCCGGACAGAGCATGAGGTGGCACCCGAACGCCTCGCGGACGGGCTCGAACGCATCTGGGCCGAAGGACCACCCACCGAACCGTACGACATCGGCATCTGATGGGTCGGCGGTAACGTGCGCCGGACGATGACGACACCCACCCTTCGCCTCTCGCCGTCGCGAGCCATTCTCGTCCTCGGGTTCGGCGTCCTCGTCACCCACGGGTTCGGGATGGCCTTGTTGCCCGCCATGCTGCCCCGCATCGCCGCCGACTTCGGCGTGGGGTACGACGCCTTGGGCCTCGTGGTCGCCGCCGGCATGGTGGGTTACGCGGTTGGCGCCATGGTGTCGGGTCGCCTGATGGCCACGGTTCCGACCAGGGCTCTGTTGCTGGCCTCGTACACCGCCACGGCGATCGGACTGGCCTTGACCGCGATGGCTTCGTCTGCGGCCGGAATCGGCGCCGCGGCTGCGGTGGCGGGCATGGCGGCGCCAATGTCGTGGAACGCAACGCTGCGAGTGGCGACACAGGTGGTGACGCCGACCGCACGCACCCTCGTCATGGCGGGAGCTTCCGGCGGAGCATCGGGAGGCATCTTGCTGAACGGAGTGTTGGTGCAGACGTCGGGTTCGCTGCACTCGTGGCGGCTCTCGTTCGCTCTCGCCGCGGCGGCGGCTGCCCTGGCAATTGCCGTCGCCGCCGGCGTGATTGGAACTCCGATCGAGTCGCCCGCACAACCACGCGTCAGGGGCGGCGTTCGACGTGTGCTGACGGACCCCCTCGGTCGCATGGCGATCGCCGCTCCCCTCATGGCCGGCGTCGTCGGCTTCACCTTCAATGCTTTTCTCACCGCCACGGCCATCGACGAACTCGAGGTGAGCGACCTGACGGCTGCGGCGCTCTGGTGGGTGATCGGAGCCGGCGGTCTCTTGGCGGCACCGGTCTTCGGTCGGTTCGGCCAGCGCCTGTCGCCGGTGCGAGCCTTGGCGGTGGCCGGCTCGGCGTTCGCGTTCGGGCTCGGAGTGCTCGTTGGTTGGTGGTCGTATGCCGGACTCGTCGTCGCAGCCATCGGATACACCGTCATGAACGCACCGCTGTGGGGGCTGGTGGGATCGGTCGCCAACGAACGTTTCACGCCAGCCGATGCCGTTCTGGTCGTGTCGACCGGCCTCATCGGCGCATCGCTCTCCGGAGCACTGGGCAACGCGGTGGCAGGAGCGGTGATCGAGAACACCGGGAGCTTTCGCAGCACGCTGTCGGTGCTCACCGGCATGATGGTGCTGGCGGCGGCCTGGTACTGGACGATCGATCGAGGCGTGGCGCGGTCGGCTGCCTAGGGTGGCCTCATGGAACGGGTGGCGAAGGACACATACCGCTTGGGGACGCGAGGCCACAACTTCTACCTCCTCATCGAAGACGGCGAAGCAGCACTCATCGACGCTGGATGCTCGGGGGAGTGGCCGCACTTGACGGCAGCTCTCGCATCGCTTGGCCTCGCGCTCGACGCCGTACGAGGCGTCGTCGTCACCCATTCGCATGCCGATCACTTCGGCCTCGCCAAGCAGGCCATCGATGAAGGCATCGACGTATCGGTGCACGAGGCCGAAGAGACCCGTGCACTCGGCACGTATACCGGCCGGTACTCGGCGAGTGCCTCCGACCTCCCGTTTTTCAACATCCATGCGCTCCGCAACTTCCTGCCGATGATCCGGCGAGGCATCATGAAGCTGTCGCACGTCGAGACCGTGGGGACCTTCCGAGACGGCGATGTGCTCGACGTGCCCGGTCGGCCGACCGCCGTCCACACGCCTGGCCACACGGAAGGCCACGTCATGTTCCACAGTCCGACGCGCGGACTGTTGTTCACAGGCGATGGCTTGGTCACGATGAACTTGCTCGGGCCGGAGCGCGGCCCCCAACTGATCGAACCACGCTTCAACCTCGACCACGATCAGGCGCGCGACTCGCTCGAACGCCTCGAGGGCCTCGATGCGGACCTGTTGCTCCCCGGTCACGGCGACCCCTGGAAGGGCTCTCCGGCCGAGGCGGTGGCCACCGCGCGTTCGTGAGCATTTCGCGAGATTCTCTTGACATCGTGTCACCCAGCGGTGGCTTCGGCGGCGTCTCATGGCCGAGATGACCAACGAAGAGATCTATCGAAAGCACGCCGACGACCTCGTGCGTTTCGCGACTGGCCTCGTGGGGCCGTTCGACGCACAAGACGTCGTGACGGATGCCTGCCTGCGGGCGTTCAGTGCGAGCGCTTGGCACGGTGTCATCAACCATCGTGCGTATCTCTATCGATCGGTGCTCAACCAAGCGCGGTCGCATCATCGCTCCACGCTTCGGCGGAGACTCCGCGAACTGAAGACGGCCACGTCGGACGAAACGGCTCCCATCGAAGTAGACGTTGATGTGCTCACCGCAGTCAACAAGCTGAGCGTGCAACAACGCGCCAGCGTCGTGCTCACCTACTGGGAAGACCTCACGCCGGCCGAGGTCGCCACCCGACTCGGGATCTCCGAGGGAGCGGTGAAACGGCATCTGGCAAGGGCGCGCGCTCGCCTCAAGGAGCTGCTCGATGAGTGATTCGAAACTGAGAGAACTGACGTACCGACTCGTCGCGATGGCACCGGAGGCCCCACCTTTCCCGGAGGAACACATGGTCCAAGTGAAACAAGCCCCAGTGCCGGCACGACCGGCCCGAACCTGGCGTCCGATCACCGTCGGCGTCCTAGCCACCGCCTTCGTTCTGCTCATCGCGGGCATCCCGATGTTCCTGCTCGGAGGCAACGACAACCCACGCGATATCGCTCCTGCGACGCAGCCGCCGGCCACGCAGCCGTCAAACATCCCGTCGGCGTCCGTACCGCTCGAATGGGTGATCACCGGCCTCGAGGACGCGGTGACCGGAGAACCGATCCATCCGATCGACCCCAACCCCGATTGGTATCTTCGGACCGTGCTCGTCACCGTGCCGAAGGTGGCCATCGTCGGCACGGTCAACCCAGAGGCCGACGTCGCATTCAGCGCCGACCTCACCCGGGACGGCCGATCATTCTCGGCCGAAGTCGAGTTGCGAGAAGGCCTGAACGAGATCTCATTCTTTGCCGAATCCGGTGGAATGTCAGTCGATGGAATCGTCGTGGTGCGCTACGTGCCTGGCGCAGACGTCCAGTTCGCCTACATTCAGAAGGCCGGGACACAAGACATCACGGTGGCATACGCCCAGTGGTTCACAGGACCCGCCGCCGATCAGGCCGCCTTCGAAGACGGTGTGATCGCATCGGTCGAAGAAGGCGTCCCCAACGGCTACTACGCGCGGGTCTTCGATACCGAGCTCCACACGCATCGCTTGTCCCCCGACGTCACTGTCAGGCTGGCCACGCCACAGTTCGGGGCGGTCGACCTGATCGAGACGGGCATCGACGACTGGTTGTCGCTGTACAAGGCCGACGGGTCGCCATGGGACCCCACGCTCGAAACCCCGCCGAACTGGGACGAACCCGACTTCGGGTTCTTCGGAGCGGGCACCGTGTTCGCTCCGTACTGGCTCACCATCGACTCACAGGGGCGCATCGTCCAAATCGAACAGCAGTACCTGCCGTAGCGAATGCCACCGACCTCCGTTCGGCCCCCGCCCCGTGGTCCCCCCCC
>JBFKPQ010000135.1:0-6447 GCA_041628225.1 Acidimicrobiia bacterium
TCCACCTCACGGCTCGTGGAGGCGGCGCGCGAGCGCGGTCACCACGTTGCGGTGGTCGACTATCTCCGCTGCTACATGGACATCACGTCGGCGGCGCCGGAAGTCCGCCTGTTGGGCCGAGCGCTCGACTTCGATGCCATCATCCCGCGCATCGGCGCGGCCAACACCTTCTACGGTGCGGCCGTCGTCCGGCAGTTCGAGATGAAGGGCGTGCTGTCGGCGAATCCCTCCGTGGCGATCTCCAAGTCGCGTGACAAGCTCTGGTCGATGCAGCTGCTGGCCCATGCCGAGGTCCACATGCCTGTCACAGGTTTCGCGCACGCCACCAAGGACATCGACGGGCTCATGGAGGTCGTCGGCGGAGCGCCCGTCGTCATCAAGCTGCTGGAGGGCACGCAAGGCATGGGGGTCGTGCTGGCGGAGACCCGCAAGGCGGCGGAGTCGGTGATCGGAGCGTTCCGCCAGCTCGACGCGAACATCCTCGTGCAAGAATTCATCGAGGAGGCCGCCGGCGCCGATATCCGGGTGTTGGTGGTCGGCGACGAAGCCGTGGCGGCCATGCGGCGGCAGGGAGCTCCGGGTGAGTTCCGATCGAACCTGCATCGGGGCGGCACCGCCCAGGCGATCGAACTGACCGACGTGGAACGCGTGACCGCGGTCCGGGCAGCCCAGGTGATGGGCCTCAACGTGGCCGGGGTCGATCTCCTGCAGGCCGACGACGGTCCGATGGTGCTCGAAGTCAACTCGTCGCCCGGATTGGAAGGCATCGAAAACGCCACGGGGGTCGATGTGGCCGGCCGCGTCATCGAGTTCCTCGAAGATCACGTGGCGGAGGTTGGTCGTGGCTGAGAAGCGACGCCCGCGGTTCGCCGTCGGGGACACCAAGATCTCCGCCGGGTGGCGCAAGACGTTCGAGATCCCGGTGACCAAACTTCCGACGGGGTCGTCGTTGTCGATGCCGATCACGGTCGTCAACGGGATCGATCCCGGTCCGGTGATCTGGTTGTCGGGTGCCATCCACGGCGACGAGCTGAACGGTGTGGAGATCGTCCAGCAGCTGCTGAAGGCGGTGTCGGCCCGGACCCTTTCGGGAACGATCATCGCCGTGCCGGTGGTCAACGTCCTCGGCTTCATCAACCAGACCCGCACCCTGCCCGACGGACGAGATCTCAACCGGTCGTTTCCGGGTTCGGCTCGGGGCTCGTTGGCGTCTCAAGTGGCTCGACTGTTCATGTCGACGGTCGTCGAACGGTGCCAGTACGGCATCGATTTCCACACGGCCACGTCGCACCGGGTCAACGTCCCGCAGATCCGGGCCGCCATCGATGACGCCGAGACCCGGGAGCTGGCTCTGGCTTTCGGAGCGGAAGTGACCCTCGACGCCCGCGTGCGAGACGGATCCTTGCGCGAAGCGGCCGCCAAGAAAGGCCGCAAGGTGCTGCTGTTCGAGGGCGGTGAGTCGCAGCGCTTCGAGCGCGGCGTCATCAGCGCCGGCGTCGTCGGCACCCTGCGGGTCCTCGGTGCCTTGGGCATGCTCCCGGCGGAGGAGGTCCCGCCGCCGGACACGACGTTCGTATCTCGCAAGTCGACCTGGGTGCGAGCCCGCCGGGCAGGGGTATTGCGCCTCGATGTCCGCGCCGGCGATGACGTCGAGAAGGGCGACGTGCTCGGCACGATCGGCCCGGTGGGGACGGGCAAGGCGTCGCGGATCAAGGCGACGACGACGGGGCGGGTGATCGGCATGAGCCTCAACCCGCTCATCGCCCAGGGCGGCGCGATCGCCCACATCGCCGAGCCGGAACCAATCGCGCCTTGAGTTCGTAGCGAGCCGCCCCGCCACCTATCGTTGACGTCGTGCGAACCTCGAGCGATTTCCAACCAAAAGCACCTCGTACCCGTCTCGCCACCGGCACCTCGGTCGAGGTCGGCTTCGGTCCGGGCGGCGGGTGGCGTCCACCGTCAGACGAAGACGTCGAGCTGTTCCGCTCGGGCGGCCACCTCGGCCTGCATCATTTCCTCGGAGCGCACGTCACCAGTCTCGACGGCGTCGAGGGGGTCGCCTTCGCGGTGTGGGCGCCGTCGGCCCGCTCGGTCGCGGTGGCGGGCGATTTCAACGACTGGTACGGCGACACCCTGCACCGACGGATCGGGTCGGGCATCTGGACCGGATTCGTCGCCGGCGCCCAAGCCGGCCAGGCCTACCGGTACCTGATCGAAACGGCCGATGAGGTCATCGAAAAGGGTGATCCGTACGCGTCGTTCTGGCAGGTTCCGCCCGGTACCGCTTCGATCGTGTGGGACGACGACTACGCCTGGGGCGACGCCGACTGGCTGCGTACCCGCGGCGACCGTATCGCTCATACGGAGCCCGTGTCGATCTATGAGGTCCACATCGGCTCGTGGCAGACCCGCGACGGGCATCCGCTGGGCTACCGGGGCCTCGCCGATCCGCTCATCGCGCATCTCGACGCCGTCGGATTCACCCACGTCGAGTTCTTGCCGGTCACCGAGCATCCGTACGGCGGTTCGTGGGGCTATCAGGCGTTGGGCTTCTTCGCTCCGACGAGCCGGTGGGGAACGCCAGCCGATTTCAAGTACCTGGTCGACCGCCTGCACCAGGCCGGATACGGGGTCATCATGGACTGGGTGCCGTCGCACTTTGCGGTCGACGATCACGGCCTGGCCCGTTTCGACGGATCTGCGCTGTACGAACCAGACGATCCGACCATGGCCTCGCATCCCGACTGGGGCACGTTCGTGTTCGACTTGGCCCGCCCCGAGGTCCGGAGCTTCTTGATGGCGAGCGCCTGCAAGTGGATCGAGGACTTCCACATCGACGGCATCCGGGTCGATGCGGTGGCTTCGATGCTGTACCTCGACTATTCGCGCCAGCCGGGGGAGTGGGTCGCCAATGAGCACGGCGGCAACGAGAACCTGGGCGCCATCGAGTTCCTGCGGGCCTTCAACAACGCCATCCATCAGCACTACCCGGGTGTCGCCACCTTCGCCGAGGAGTCGACGGCGTGGCCGATGGTGACCGGGCCCACCTACATCGGCGGCCTCGGTTTCGACTACAAGTGGGACATGGGGTGGATGCACGACACCCTCAAGTACCTGGACCGTGATCCGGTGCATCGAACGCACCACCACGGCGAGGTGACGTTCCGGGCGGTGTACGCCTTTTCCGAGAACTACGTGCTGCCGCTGTCACACGACGAGGTCGTGCACGGCAAGGGTTCGCTGTTGCGAAAGATGCCCGGCGACCGCTGGCAGCAGTTCGCCAACCTGCGGCTGCTGCTCGCCGAACAGTTCCTGCAGCCGGGCAAGAAGCTGTTGTTCATGGGCGGTGAGTTCGGCCAGGACGGCGAGTGGGCCGACGCCGGCCAACTCGAATGGCACTTGCTCGACGACGCCGCGCACCAGGGCATGCTGGCGTTGACCCAAGCGCTAGCCGGTCTCTACCGGCGGCTGCCGGCCCTGCACGTCCTCGATCACGACCCGGCCGGGTTCCGGTGGCTCATGGCCGACGACGCCGACCGGTCGGTGCTGGCGTGGGAGCGGTCTGACGGGCGCGGCAACGTGGCGGTGGCGGTCATCAACTTCACTCCGGTGGTGTGGGAGGACTATGAACTCCCGGTCGGCGTCGACGGTGCCTGGCACGAGGAACTCACCACCGATCACGGGGATTTCGGCGGCTCCGGGGTCATGCAGCCCGGGCCGCTCGAAGCGACCGATGGGATTCTGACGCTCACGCTGCCGCCGCTCGCTGCCCTGGTGCTGGTCCCCGGCCCGTGAGCCTGCTCGACCGGATCCTCGACCGGGTGTCAGCCGGTCCGATCCCGTTCGAAGAGTTCCAGCGGACGGCCCTGTACGACCCGGACGGCGGGTTCTTCGCCGGGGACACGCTTCGGTCCACAAAGGCCGGCGACTTCTTGACGAGCCCCGAGGTCTCGGCGCTGTTCGGTGGGACCCTGGCCGAATTCGTTCGTCGCGAATCCGAGCGGCTGGGCTCGCTCCTCACCGTGGTCGAGGTGGCTGCCGGTTCGGGAACGTTGCTGGCGCCGTTGCTGGCCGCCTCCGACGTCGTCGATGCTTGGGCCGTCGAGGTGTCGCCGCCGGCGCGCGCCGCGTTGGTCGGCGTCGTCGGCTCGGAACGCGTCGTCGACCGGCTCGCCGACGTGCCGGGGCCGTTCGACGGAGTGATCTTGGCCAACGAACTGATCGACAACCTGCCGGTGGCGGTTGCCGCTCGCACCGGCGGCGGCTGGGAGGAGCGCTGGGTGAGCCGCGACGGCGACCGGTTGACCTTCGTGGCCGCGCCGGTGCGTCCGGACGTGGCGGCGTGGTGCGAGGCGTACGCCGGGCCGGTGGAGGTCGGCGGACTGGTGGAGGTGCAGTTGGAGGCGGCCGCCTGGGTGCGCGCCGCGCTCGCCAAACTCGCCAGGGGAGCCTTGGTGCTGATCGACTACGGCGACACGGCGGATGGTCTGGCGCCACGGCGGAGCCACGGCACGCTGCGGACGTACCGGTCGCATCATCTCGGGCCGGATCCCTTGTTGGAGCCGGGCGAGACGGACATCACCGTCGACGTGAACTTCACGGCGCTCGCCGATATCGCCGAACAGGCGGGCGCTCAGGTCGACCTCGTGCGCCAGGACGACTTCCTGAACGGTCTCGGGTTGCGGGATCGGCTGTCGGAGCTGCGCCACCAGGAGCTGGCGCTGGCCCGTGGCGGCGATCCGATGGAGCGGCTGCGCGTCCGGTCGCAACGCACCGAGGCGGAAACCCTGATGCACCCGCGGGGGCTCGGCGACTTCCGAGTGCTGGTGGCCCGGTCCGGCTAGGGGCGGAGCAAGTCGAACAGGTGGTCGAGGTTGGCTTCGGTGATGGCCCCAAGCCGGGCTTGCACGTACCAGCGTTCGACGCCGATGTCCGCCCATCTGCCGAATTGGTCGGCGATCTGCTCGGGCGTTCCGTGCGGAATCCCCCGGCTCTCCAGCAACTCGTGAAGGTCGTCGGCGGTCGCGCGGCCGAAGACGGGCACCGCCGCTTCGAGGGCGGCCCGGTAGTCGGCCTCCGTGGCCCCGACGAACGTCGGTGAAGCGGTCGAGATGCGCAGCGCATCAGGATCGCGGCCGGCGTCCGAGGCGGCCTGACGGGCCCGTTCGATCCGCACTCGCATGGCATCGACCGGGCTGGCGAACACGTTGAACTCGTCGGCGTAGGTGCCGGCCAGGTGGGGCGTCTTGTGCGGACCGGAGCCGCCCACCAGCAACGGCACCGGGCGGTCGGCCTTCGGCTGGATGTCGAAGGACGCCAGCTGATAGCGCTCACCCTCGTAGCCGGGAGCGGAGTGGTCGAACGCCGCCTGGCAGTAGGCGAGGGCTTCTTCGAGCATGGCGAACCGTTCGCCCATGGCGGGGTACGGGAATCCGAACACCTCGTGTTCGGCGTCCATCCAGCCGGTGCCCAGACCGAGCACGAACCGGCTCCCCGACATACGGTCGAGCGTGATGGCCGTCTTGGCGTACACGGCCGGGTGGCGGAAGGTGATGGGGCTGACGAGCACGACCAGTTCGATCGAATCGGTGTCGCGTGCCAACCCGCCGAACTGGATGAGCGCGTCGGGGGCGGGCATCACCTCGTCGGCGTCGAGCGCCGACATGAGGTAGTGGTCGGGCAACGCGACGGCGGCGAGGCCTTCCGACTCGGCCCAGCGTGCCCCCACGAGCACGTCCTCATATCGTCCAAAAATCTGCAACGCCAGATCCATCGAATCCCTCCTCGGGCCTGGACCCTAGCGCTCGCTATCCTCCGCCGATCATGAGCACCGCGTATCGAGCCGCTGCAGTTGCGACGTTGTTGGTCCTGGCGGCGTGCAGTTCGGGCGACGAAGGCAGTCCGCCATCATCTGCTGGAACATCGCCAACGACCAGTACCAAGACCCCGCTCACGGTTCCGAGTACCCCCGATGCGGTGGGAGTCGTGGCGGCACCCGCCTCGCTGGTCGAGGCCGCACGGGCCGAAGCGGGCGCCGCGGCAGGTGTGCCCACCGACGACATCGTGGTGGTGTCGGCTCGCACGGTGGTCTGGTCGGACGCCGGGTTGGGATGCGCTCCGGCCGGCACGTCGGTCGCCCAGGTTCTCACCGAGGGTTACTGGATCGTGCTCCAGGCGGGCGACCGGGTTTTCGACTACCGCGCCGGGCTCGACGAGCAGCTGCGGCCGTGTACCAACGGTGCGCCGCCGGTCGACGTCATCGTCGACCAATGAGAAAGCCCCCGGCGCACGCCGGGGGCTTTCGTTGGTCGGTGTCGACTCAGTTGGCGTTCACTCTGGGCTTCTTGCCCTCGCGTACGTCCGGTCGATCGATCACGAACGTCGTTGACGTCCAGTGCTCCCAGTGGTCCGGGTTGGCCGGATCGCCGAGCGCCTTGAGGACGGTCA
>JBFKPQ010000136.1:0-6443 GCA_041628225.1 Acidimicrobiia bacterium
CTCGGCTTGGCTGCCTGTTGTCGGGGGCTGGTGGCGCCGTACCAGGCGGCGCCGGAGATCGTCAGCCGGCGTCGGGAGCGCGTCGCTCCGACATAGGCGATTCTCCATTCCTGATCGAGCGCGTGGACGCGCAGAATGTCGCTCCGCTCATCTTCGTCCATGTCGGCGGTGATCGGCGGAAGCGTGGCCCGATCGAGCCGAAGCTCATAGGGGACGAGGTGTGGGTGTCGGTACGGGTCGTCGAACGATCGTCCGGTGACGGGGAAGTTCCGTGCGTAGGCCGCCGGCAGAAACACGGCGTCCCATTCGAGGCCTTTGGCGCGATGGATGGTCAGGAGCGCCACGGCATCCTCTCCCGACAACCGGGCCGTGTCCAACTCCTCGGTCTGGTCCTCGGCGAGCAGTCTCAGGTGGCCGACGAACGCGGCGAGCGAAGGTCTTCCTTCCAGAGGGCTCCACTCCTCGGCCAGGTCGAGGAATCGGTAGACGTTCAGTCGAGCGGACAGCCGAGCTGCATCGGACATCGCTTCGATCTCCGGCCACGCGTCGGTCTCGGCCAGGATCCGTCTCGTGAGTTCCACGAGGCTCACGCCTTGGGCAGCCTCGAGCAATGTCAGATAGGTGGTCCGGAATCGATTCAGCGCTTCGTACGCTCGGTCCGTCAGCCGGTCACGCACCTCTTCCAGCCCGTCGAGGGCCTCGCCGAGGCTGCGAGGCACCGAGTCCTCGGCGTCGGCATTCGGTGACGCCCAGTCGGACAATGGTTTCAGGTCTCCGAGTCCGAGCCGGTATTGGGCACCCATGAGCAGTCGAACGAGCGCTGGGGAATCGGCCGGATCGTCGAGCATCCGCAGCCAGGCCCACAGGTCGGCGACCTCTGGGATCTCCAGCAGGCCGCCGAGGTTGGCGACCTCGACGGGTACGCCCCGAACCTCCAGCGCGGCTCGCACCGTCTCGATGTCCTTGTTCTTGCGGAACAGCACCGCCATCTCACGCCATGGCGTTCCCGTCTCGTGGAGTTCGACGATCTCGTCGGCGATGAAGTCTGCCTCGTCGAGTGCTGTCCCGAGCCAGCGAGTCATGACCTCACCGGGTTCGGCCCCGGGCAGAGCTCGGAGCCGTGCCCCGGGCCCGGTGCCGTCGATCTCCTGTTGGATGAGGCCGGCGAAGTCCAGGATGGACTGACCGGAGCGGCGGTTCACCGTGAGAGGCAGCGTCGGTGCAGGTCGGCCGTCGGCGGTCGGGAAATGCTCCGGGAACCGTTCGAAATTCTGGAGCGATGCACCTCGCCACTCGTAGATGGTCTGGTCGGCGTCGCCGACCGCCATGACCGGAAAGCCGCTTCCGAAGAGGTTGCGAAGAAGCTCGCGCTGGGCAGGGTTGGTGTCTTGATACTCGTCCAGCAGCACGGCCTCGTAACGTCGGCGGATGCGCTCGGCGAAGTCCGGGTAGTGGGTCACGAGTTCGTGGGCCTTGGCGATCAGGTCTCCGAAATCGATCACGCCGAGGCGGCGCTTCTCGGCCTCGTAGCCGGACACGATGGCGGCGTATTCGAGGCGTTTGGCCCACACCTCGTCGGGCTCGGTCGGTGCCGCCTCGGTGAGACGGTTCAGGTCGGTCAGATTGTCCGCCAGGGCTGCGGCCAGCTGGATGGCCCGATCGAGGTGCCCCGACCACGTCAGGTCGAGATGTTCGAACGTGCCGGTGAGCGAATCGTGGAAGATCTGGCGTGAGAACGTGGGGGTGACGAGGTCCGTGGACCGCTCGACACCGACGAGCGGACCGAACTCGTGCAGGACATGTGCCGCGAACCCGTGGTACGTGTGGATCTCGGCATCACGGCCTGGTTCGCTGATCGACTCGGTCGCCTGCCGCACCCGGGCGGCCAGCTCCTCGGCCGCCTTGTTCGTGAAGGTCAGACCCAAGATGCGTTCCGGGTCGATGCCCGCCTCGACGAGGGCGGCGATCCGTTGGGCTACGGTCGTGGTCTTACCCGTGCCCGCTCCTGCCGCCACCCGCAGGGGCGTCAGCGGGGCGTCGATGATGGCGGCCTGCTCGGGACTGGGGTGGAAGGCGGTCATCGGACGAACGCCTCCTGGCCTTCGGGCCAGAGCGGGCACACCCATCGGAAGGCGCACCGCTCGCAGCCTTTTCCGAGGCGAGGCGTCCAGTCCTCGGAGGCGATACCCGATGCGATGTCCCGCATCGTGTCCAGCACGTCGTCGACTCGATCGGTGTCGAGGGCAAACCACTTGGTCTTGTTCTTGGACAACGGATACCAGAACTCGGCTTCCGCGCATTCGCCGAGCTCTTGGACGCTCGGATCCTGGCGGGCGGCTGCCAGATAGAACGCCAGCTGTATCGATTCGGCCGCTTCCTTGATGGCCGGAGAAGAGGACGACGTCTTGTAGTCGACGATGCGCAGGGTTCCATCGGCGGTCCGTTCGATCCGGTCGGCTCGTCCGCGCCACGGCACCCCGCCGATCTCGAGGTGCAGATCGTGTTCGAGGAGGACGGCTTCGGCCCCCGGCCGGATCCAGTTGTCATAGAGATCGACGAGCAGTTTGACGGCGCGCCGATACCAGGCACGCCGGCGGGTGCCGGCGTCGAAGTCGTAGTCATCGAAGCGCGCGCCGAGTTCCTCGAGCGCGTCGTCGATCGTGGAGCGGCGATCGCCTCGGGCGATGGCCGCCCGTTCGGCGTACTCCAACACATCGTGGATCAGGCTGCCGAACGTCGCGTAGCGGCCGAACTCGGCGCCCATCCGGAGTCGCCGCTCGAACGCATACCGGCGGGGGCAGGCGTCGTAGGCCGTGGCCTGGGACGGCGACAGGGTGAGCGGTTGGTCGACGATGCCCTGGTCGGAGCCCTGTTCGCGCACCATCGAAAACCAGGTCGGGTCACGCAGTGACCCCGCCGCGAGCACGCCGGCCGCCGCGAGGCGCCGTCCGGCGGGCGCGGTGGCATCGGCGAGCAGTCGGCGCAGGAACGCCTCGGCTTCCAGCGGTGTCACGGGCTCTCGCTCGTCGACGTCGGGGAGGCCCGGCTCGGCACGTCCGAGGGCGTTGAGAAAGCGACTCGGTCGGCGTTCTGCCTCGTCGATTCCTGCCTTGGTGGCCGTCCACACGACCCGGCGCGCCGCTCGGGTGGTGGCGGTGTAGGCCAGGCGGCGTTCCTCGTCGAGCCGCAGCCGGGCCGCCTCGGCCGGGTCGGCGGGTTGGTGGCGTGACAGCAGGCGCGGTTCCAGCAGAGAACGGCCTCGGCGGAGATCGGGAAAGACGCCTTCCACCGCGTCGGCGATGAAGACCACATCGAACTCCAGTCCCTTCGACTGGTGCAGCGTCGTGAGGGTGATCTGGTCGACCGAACCCGACCGGTACGAGAGGAGGGGCGTCGCTTCGAAGTCGTCTTCGTCGGCGAGCTTCACGTAGCCGGCCAGGTGGAGGCTCGGATCGCGGTCGCGCTGGCGCCCTAGAGCCTGCGATAGCGACGACCAGGCCCGCCGGTCATCGTCGCGGGACGGATCGCCGACGATGTCGACGAACTGCGGCAAGGCGGTCCACAGATGCCAGAACCCGTCGGCGGCGGGTCGGTCGACCGCCCAGGCCGGGTCAGCGAGCAGGTCCGCAAGAGCCTCGGCTCGCGGCAAGTGATCACGCAGGAGGTTCGACCAGGGTTCGCCGGTGCGGCGTCGTTGACGGGTCAGTTCACGCTCCTGTCCGAGCGGGAGCCCGAACAGCGGGCCGAGCAACAGGCGCCGCATGATCCGGTCGAGTTCTGCCTGGCCGCCCGGATTGTCGCCACCCGGGCCTTCCAGGATGGATGCCCTGGCGATGTCGAAGACGATGCGGACGGCGGGGTGGTCGGCCAGCCGTGAGTCCGGAGAGTCGTGGGGAATGCCGCGCCGGCCGAGCGCCCGCGACAGTTCCGGCAGGAAGCGGCGTTTCGAGCGCACGAGCACCGCGATGTTCCGATAGGGGATGTCTTCGAGGAGGTGGAGCCGTTCGACTTCGGCGGCGATCCACTCCGCCTCTTGGGACTGCTGGTGGAACACGTACCGCTCGAGCCGGCCATCGCCCGGGGCGGGCGTCACGTCGGGAGCATCGTCGTGTCCGGCGACGAGCGCCATGGCGCCGTCGAGGATGGCCGCCGGGACACGGAAACTCTGGGTCAGTTCGAAGCGCCGCGCCGGAGCGAAGCGCGTGCCGAACTCGGCGACGTTGCCGAGTTCGGCTCCTCGGAAGGAGAAGATCGACTGCAGGGGATCGGCGACACCCGTGAGGTTCCCGATGCTCAGCAGCTCCAGGAGCCGCGCCTGGGCGGCCGTCGTGTCCTGGTACTCGTCGACGAGGATGTACCGGAAGGTCTGGAGTGAACTCCGGACCGAGTCTTGTGCGAGTGCGTCGATGGCAGCGGACTGGAGGGTGCCGTAATCGATCCGGTCGCGCTCGGCGAGGACGGCGAGATAGCGAGCTCGAAACCGGTCTAATCCCCGCCAATCGCCGCGTGTGGTCACGCGCACCGTCAGTTCCGCGGCCGTGAGCAGATGTTCCTGACTTCGCAGCAGGAAGTCAGCTACCTCTTCGGCGAACGTCTGCGTCGTGAGCAGGGGAGCGAACGCGCGCGGCCACCTGCTCGGATCCTCGGAGGCGAGCAACTCGGCTACGAGGGCGACCTGTTCCGGCCCCGTCAGCAGCTCCGGCATGGAGGTCCAGCCGAGGCCGACGGCGCCGTGCGCCTCGAGCATCCGGTAGGCGAGCGAGTGGAACGTACTGGCGTGCAGGCCCGACGTGGTCGTCTGGACGCGCTGGTCGATGTGGCGTCGCAACCGCGATGCGCCCCGTCGTGAGAACGTGAGCACCAGCACCTCGGCCGGTGGTATGCCGCGTTCGTCGATCAGGTGCGCGACACGCTGCGCGATGAAGGTGGTCTTGCCGGTCCCCGGACCTGCAACCCACAACTGATGTCCGTCCGTGTCGGCGACCGCCTCAGGCCAGTCGGCCGGCGATATGCGTGTCGTCGTCACGTCGAAGCCGTGGTCACGCCGCTTGTGCCTCCGGAACGGGGCTGCAGAAACCGCACGCGCTTTCTGGCACGACGACCTCGGTGAACTCGATGCCCGCTTCGATGAGTGTCAATTCGATCATGTCGCAACGGTATCGCTGCCGTGTGACATATTCGTCAGCGGCGGCTTCCCAGGAACAAACGGAGGACATACCAGAACATGAGCGCCGCCGATGCGAACAGGTCCAGCGCCGCGCCCACATGCCGGTCGGTGGGGTAGTGGTGCAGCACCTTCGACGTGTCGTACAGGATGGACGCTCCTGCGAACACGATCATGGCGATGGAGAAAGCGTTCCCGAGTTGGAACCCGAACAAGACCGAGGCGACGATGAGCGCCAAGGCGCCGAAGCCGATCCACAACAGCGCTCCGCGCATGAACGAGAAGTCTTTGCGCGTTGCGAACACGATGGCGGTCAGCACCGCAAAGCCGGCCAGGGTGACCGAGGCGGCCGACGAGATCACCCCGTCGGCGTACTCGTTGGCGATCCAGAGCAACGGGGCGAAGATGACGGCTTCGGCGACGATGTAGCCGGCCATGGCTGCCCACTGCGTGGCCTGTGACTCCGCGAAGGTGAAACGCCGCGCGATCGACGCCACGATGATGAACCCGCCGAGGAACAGCAGCCAGTTGGTGTTCAGGGCAAAGGCGGTGATGGCATCGGCAATTCCGGACGCGAACAGGAAATACTCGACGACGACGAACGCCACGACCGCACCGAAGAGCGTCCGGTAGGTCTTGGCGAGAAAGGCGGCCCGCTCCTCGACCGAGGCGCGAGCGGCGACCGTCGGCAAGGCGGGTGGCTGTTCGTACATGGCATCTACTCCCGTCGTGTGCGGCCCGGATGCTAAACCGGCTCAGCCGACGAGGACGACCCCGCAGGCCTGGCAGGCGGCGGGCTCGATGCCGTGTGCGCCGAGGTCGAGCGTCGCGCCCGTCATCGGTGCCCGACAGGCCGGGCAAGCGATCGCAGGTCCCGTGAACTCGGCGAGAACATCGATGCCGAGTGGATCGAGCCACACCGTCATGTCTGTGAGCGTGGATTCCATGTCGCCGAGCGTACCGGCGCGCCCCGACAGATTCGGTGATTACCAGAGTGGGGCGGGGTGAGGTGCGGGACCTTGCGGATGCAGGTCGAGGCTCGCGATGCCGAGGTCGCCGAGCGCAGCCACGATCCGTTCCGTGGCAGGTCCCGACAGCACCACGACATGGCGGTGATCGGCGAGGAGTTCGGCAAGCTCACCCACCGTACCGGCCAGCACGTCTTGGGGAACGCCGGCGGGCACCGGGCGGATCAGGTATCCGAAGCCCGCCGCACCGAGGAGTGACGTGAGCGCGTCGGCCGACCAATCGGCATCACGGTGATCGCGCGCTCCGTAGC
>JBFKPQ010000137.1:0-6442 GCA_041628225.1 Acidimicrobiia bacterium
AGCGCGCCTCGACGTACAAAGCGGTGAGGGCATCGACGTCGCCCGACGCGGCGGGTGCCGAGCGTACGGCGCCGCGGGCGTATTCGTACGGCGTATCGGATCCGGCGCGGCGTCCCGCTACCGGCTGCATGAGACCGAGAAAGCGGTGATAGGCCCGAGCCACGGCCGACCGGTAGGGGTCTCGGGGTGTCCACGGGCGCGGACCGGCTTCCGGCCTCCGGGCCGCGTCGGTAGGCTCACCCGTCGTCGGCCGCTGCCAGCGTTGCCGGAGCCAGTCGAACAGGGACCGGATCGTTGCCAGCAGTGCGGTTCCGATCGCCTTGATGATCTGCCAGGGACTCCCCGACCGGGCCGCTCGCACCGCCTCGCGTATGGCGCGACGCTCCCGGACCACGGTGGCGATGGCCAGCGTCACGGCCAGAATCGTGACCAGCCACACGAGTACGTCGCCGACCTGGCCGAGCAGCGCCGAGCCGGCGTCGGGGTCGGCCGGCAGCACGTCACCGTCGCCGCCGTCGCCGAACAGCCCACGGGCCGACCGGTCGGCGATCTCACGCGGAGGGCGCGACCGATCGGTCTCTCGGCTTCCTAGCCACCGCAGCAGCCAGTCACCGACGTGTCCGAGCGAGGCCAGCGCGAGGGCGGGAACCCGCGAGAGCGCGGCCGCCCCGTTCGGCAGCAGCCACGCCGCGAGCGCCGCACCGGCGACGAGCCACATGCCCAAACCCGTCCATTGGGCCGGGAGCCCTTCCTCGGCGGCCATCGCATTTCTCCGCCACGACTGGCGCAGGTGCGCCAGCCTCGCCTGCGTCAGCATCCACCAGGCTCCACCGATGTAGCCGACCGCACTGGGCACCACTCCCCCGGCGGGCCCTCGATCGAGGTCGACGAGCACATCGGCAGGCATGAGGGTCAGAGCGGCTCCTGCCAGCGCGACGACCATGCCGGCCTTGAGACGCACTCCGAGCCGGGTGATCCCGTAGCCACCCTGATCGCCGGTGACGGCACCGGCCTGGTCGAGATCGACGAGGCAAGCTCGCGACCACAGCCACGCCAGCCACATGATGGCGAGCAACCCGAGGGCGCGCGGATCCAGCAGGAGCTGGGACCACGACAGTCCCGAGCCGGCGATGAACAGCAGCGCGACCGCCTCGGCGACGATCGCGGCCAGGACGACCTCTGCGAACCGCAGGTATCGCACCGTACCCTGTTGCTGCGTCATCCGGTAAGTGACGGTGGCCTCGAAGGCGGCGAGGCCGGCCAGGCCGATCGTTGCCCAGGCGGGCAACGGCAGCACCGACGCCCAGGACCCGACCAGTAGGACGACGAGCCCGACGACGAAGGTCACGCGCAGGCCGGAGTCGCGCCGGAGGTCCATCACAGGGCGATCACCTCCGAGTCGACGTGGTAGAGGGCCACCCGCCCTATGTCCTGGCGCGTTGCGGAGCCCTGTGGGTGGACCGTCACGAGCGTGACCGCAAAGCCCATCCTCGACAAACGGGCCAGATGCGTTGGCAGGCCGTCGTACACGGATCCCGTGACGATGACCAGCGAAGCACCCCAGGGGAGATGGGCCCCGGCCTCCCCCAACAGCCGATCGATCGACTGGCCCTCGGCGGCCGTCGCCCTGGCGAGCAGGTCGAGCATCCGGAGCAACTGAGATCGATCGGCAGCCGGTTTCACCACCATGTCCACGGTGTCACCGACCTTGGGGTCATAGGCGCGGGTGATCATTCCGGCAGCCTGGCCTTCGACGGTCACGACGTGGTGAGCGAGCGAGGCGGCCACGGTCACTGCCAATTCGGTGCTCGTGCTGGCCGTGCGACGTTCGTAGTGCGTACGGTCGAGATCCAGGCAGATGACCGTCTCGCGCGCGATCGCCGGGTCGAACTGTTTCACCATGAGCTGGCGGGACTTGGCGGTCGCCGACCAGTGGATGTTCCGCCGTCGATCCCCCGGCTGGTACGGCCGGGTCCCCGCCAGGCGCGTCGGGTCGAAGAAGAGAGGGATGTGGCTCCGGATGAGCGCACGCGGTGACCGTGTGGGAATGCCGAGTGACGCGACGGGAACGATCTTCGGAAACACGGTGAGGTGGGTGACCGGCACCGGCACGAGGCGACGCTCCGACAGGCCCAGGAGGTCCCCGCTGTGTGCTTCCAGCGGCCCGACCGGGTGGTAGCCGCGCCGGCGGCCACGCAACGGATACTGGAACACCTTGGTCTCCCCCGGCGCCAACGCCAGCACCCGGCGGCGGCCGGAGCTGACATCGGGCACGGAGAGGTCGAGGGGGGCTCGATCCGCCAGCGTCAACCACGGAACGGGCAAGAAGCCGCCGTTGCGAACGGTCACTTCGGCTTCGGCGACTTCGCCATGGAAGATCCGCTCGGGAACCGACCGGGTGACGGTCACGTGCCGCTGTGCATGCGCCACCAACGCCCACATCGCCGTCGTGATCAGACCGGCGAAGACCGCCGCGCCGAATGCCAGTCGGGTGCGCGTGATGATGGCTACGAGCAACAGGAAGGCGACGAACAGGTACGCCCGCCGCACTCAGCCGGCCTCGCCCAGCTCGACCTCGATGGCCGAGACAACGCTCGCGATGATCTCACGGTCGGTGACGCCGCGCAGCGCGGAATCGGGCCGCAGCACGATGCGGTGGGCCAGCACCGTACCGGCCAGCTCCTTCACGTCATCGGGTATGACGTAATCCCGGCCCCGGATCGCCGCGAGCGCCCGCGTGGCCGCTGCCAGTCCGAGCGTCCCGCGGGGGGAAGCACCCAGGCTCACGTCGGCGTGGCTCCGGGTGGCACGCACGATCGCCACGAGATAACGCTCGAGGCTCGGTTCGATGAACACGTCGGCGATGGCGCGACGATGCGTGGCGAGCTCTTCGGTGGTCGCAATGGCAGCCACCGACTCGATCGGGTGCCGGCCGCGGAGCCGCTGCAGCAGCTCCACCTCCTCGGACTCTGCCGGATAGCCCAGTTCGATCCGAATGAGGAAACGGTCGAGCTGTGCCTCGGGAAGCGGGAAGGTCCCCTCGTACTCGATGGGGTTCTGCGTCGCCAGCACCGTGAACGTGTGGGGCAACGGATGGGTCACACCGTCCACCGTCACCTGGCGCTCCTGCATGGCTTCGAGCAGGGCCGACTGGGTGCGAGGTGTGGCGCGGTTGATCTCGTCGGCGAGGAGGACACCGGTGAAGACCGGCCCCGGGCGGAAGTGGAAGTCGTTGTCGCCCGGGTCGAACACGGAGACGCCGGTCACGTCGTTGGGCAACAGATCGGGCGTGCACTGGAGCCGGGCGAACGGAACGTCGAGGCTGGCGGCCAACGCGCGCGCCGTCATGGTCTTGCCCGTTCCGGGGGCGTCCTCCAGGAGAACGTGGCCGCCGCACAGCATGGCGGCCACCAGGTACTCCAACTGGCGTCGCTTCCCGACCATCACGGTCTCGAGGTTGTCGACGACGGTCTGCGCGAACGACGCGATCATCCTGGGTCCTCCTGGCCGTTCATCTTCGCTGACGGCCGATCGTGTCGTCAACCGTCACCAGCCGCGCGATCCGGGCAGTCCCGGCAGCCGGGATTCGCGCCCGTACGGAAAGACCTCGATCAGCTCTCCGGCTTCGATCCGGTCCTGGATGGCCCGCCATGGCCCTGGCGCGAACAGGTCGGCGTGCTGGTCGACGAACGCCTTCTTCAGCCGAGGCTGCAACCCGAGGAAACGCTCGTGCTCCTCCGGAAACACGTCGGTCTCGGCGACGCTGTACCAGGGGTCGGCCGCCATCTCGTCGAGGTCGTCCCGCGCGGGTGGAATGGCGCGGAAGGTCATGTCCGTGAGCGCCGTCAATTCGTCGTAGTCGTAGAAGACGACCCGGCCGTGCCGGGTGACGCCGAAATTCTTCAACAAGAGATCGCCAGGGAAGATGTTCGAGGACGCCAGATCCTTGATGGCTCGTCCGAAGTCCAGCACGGCGTCGGTGGCGGCGGCTTCGCTGGCTTCGCGAACGTAGATGTCGAGCGGGATCACCCGGCGTTCGACATACACGTGACTGATGACGACGGTGTCACCGTCGACACGCACCGTGCCCGCCGCCTCGCTGAGAAGTTCGTCCAGAAGGTCGTCGGAGAACCTCGCCCGGTCGAACGCCAGATGCTGGAAGTCCTGGACGTCCATGAGGCGGCCGGCACGATCGTGTTGGAACACCAAGCGGTACTTGTCCATGATCGCCCGGCGCGTGGTCCGTTTCGGTGGAGGGAACCGGTCACGGATGATCTTGAAGACGTCCGGATATCCGGGCATCGTGAAGACGATCATCACGAGGCCTTTGGTTCCGCGCGCCAACTCGAATTGTTCCGTCGTCACCCGCAGGTGGCGCAGGAGATCGCGATACAGCTCCGTCTTGCCGTGTTTGTTCTGACCGATGGCGATGTAGATCTCGGCGACGCGCTTGCGCGGCATCAGTTTCTTCAGGTAGCGGACCAGGTCGTAGGGACGGGCCGTGTCGACGTGGAAGTACGACCGGGTGAAGCTGAACAGGATCGACAGCTCGTTCTCCGACAACAACACGGCGTCGACGAAGAGCCCGTCCGGGGCGTGGTTGAGGGCGATCGCAATCGGGACGGTGTCCGAACCCGAGAACAAGTTGCCGACGAGGTAGGCAGATTGACCGCGGTAGAAGACGGAACGGACCATCTCGGTGCGTTCCACCACGGTGAGGGCCCCCACCTGTTCGAGGCGTCGCTCGATGCGGCGCGCCACCGCCGCGGCGTCGTCGCTGAGCTGCCGGAAGCCGGCTGCGAAGTGCGTCAGAATCGACTCGACCAGCTGGTCGACCGACTCACTGCGGCCGAACGTCACGAACACCGGGTCTGCCGAGCGGGTCGGTGGCGTGTCGTAGTCGGTGTCGACGAACTCGAACCGCTCGTCCACCCCGACGGTGTCGAAGAGCCGTCGGGTGATCGAGTTGAAGAAGGTTTCCGCCAGCTCCCAATCGTCCCGGCCGGAGATCAGCGCCGAGTAGACGGCTTTGATCGCCACCCACAGATACCCATCGTGGAGTCGATCGCCGAGAAGATCGGTCACGGTCGGTACGACGCCATCGACGACTTCTCGGTAGAGATTCAGCCGCTCGACGGCATCGGACTGCGTCCCGTGCCAATCCCGGTCGGCGAACCGGACCGAGGCACGGCGAGTGATCACCCGAAACCGCATGGTGTACGACTCGAATCCCGCCAGGATGGCGCCGGCGCCGACGTTGGAGAGGCGGCTGTCGGTGAGGGGTGCGGTCATGACCGCGTCATTGTGGCAGCTGTGCCCCGGGTGGGATTCGAACCCACACGCCCCGAAGGGCCTCGGATTTTAAGTCCGGTGCGTCTGCCAGTTCCGCCACCGGGGCTCAGGTCGATTCTGACAGGACCGCCAGGGCGACACCGTGCAGCATGTCCCGCTCCGACACGATCAGCTCCTCGATGCCCAGGTGGGCATAGACGCCGGCGAGCACGACCGTCCCTCCGAGGATGACGGGCGCGCGCTTCGGCTCGAGGCTCGGCAACGCCGCCGTAGCTTCGATCGACAGCCCGGCGAGCCGCTCGACCACGGCGGCGACCTGACGGCGACCCAGCCGGAATCCGTGTACGACGTCCCGATCGTAGGCGGCGAGGCCCGCCGCCAGCGCGGCGGCCGAAGTACACGTACCGGCCACACCGATGACCGTTCCGCTCGGCGGGTGCACGGCGGCAAACGCATCCGCGACCATCCGGGCGGCCGCATCCAGGACGTCGGCGTCCACCGGGCGAGAGGCGAGGAGCCGGTCGGTGAGTCTGACCGACCCGATGTCGACGCTCATCGAGTACTCGGGATGGGAGCGACCCGCCACGAACTCCGTCGACCCCCCGCCGATGTCGACGACCACGACCTGGCTTTCGTCCAGCCACGAGGTGGCTCCGGCGAAGGCGTACCCCGCTTCTTCGTCGCCGCTGATGAGGGTGGGGCGGGTCCCGAGGACGGCCTCCACACGCTCGAAGAACTCGTCGCGGTTTGCCGCGTCCCGTGATGCCGACGTGGCGACCACCCGGCACGCGTTCACGCCTTCGATGAGTGGAGCGAACCCGGCGAGGGCGGCTTCGGCCCGTGCCATCGCCTCGGTGGACAAGCGGCCGGTCGCGTCGAGGCCATGGCCGAGTCCGACGATCTCCACGCGCAGGTGTTCTTCGATGAGGTCGCCGTCGGCTCCGGCGGAGGCGACCAGCAGCCGGACGGTATTCGTCCCGATGTCGACGGCGGCGACCCGGCTCACTTGGGCTCGGACCACTCCGGGTTTCGGACCACGCCCGCGTCGGTTTCGACGCAGCACGCCACGCGACAGTCGAGCGGCTCGACCCACACGGCCACGGCCGCTCCGACCGGATTGTCGTGGCCGGAGGCGTGGTCGGCGTAGTGG
>JBFKPQ010000138.1:0-6394 GCA_041628225.1 Acidimicrobiia bacterium
CGGCTGCTCCCGACTCTGCGGCCATTCTGTCGAGCGTGTCTTGCCTCGCCTCGACCAGGCGGCTGTCGACGATGGAGAGTACGCGTTCGAACTCAACCCCGGCCTGGGCGGCCGATTCCTCGTCGCCAGAAACCACGGCGGCGCCGAACGCTTCGCCGGCCACCACGAGCCGATCCGCCGGATCCGGTACGTCCAGGCGACCGAGGCGCCTCGCCACCGCGGCCGTAGCGGCCTCGATGTCCTCGGCCGCCGCGGAGACCTGTTCGGAGGTTGCGTAGCCGCGCACTTCCGCCTGGCCCACCAGGAGAGCCACGGCCGCCGCAGTCCGAGCTGCCGCGGTGCCGGCGAGCGCGTCGTCGACGAGCGCCAACCGCGAGCCGTGATTGGCCAGGCGTCCCGCCTGGTCGGCTTGGGCGAACAACGCCGACAGAGCGAGGATCGCCACCATGGCGACGACGAAGACCCCCACCGGGGCAGCACCGAGGATTCGTTGACGATCAGGCACCCATTGGTATCGGCTGCCGACGATCCTCGCCTGAGGTATCCGTATTCAAGATTCGGGCTCGAAACGCCGATCTCATACCCATGGGACGTGCTGCCCGGATGGGGCTTGCCATGGCGTTGGTTGCCGGCTTGATGATGACGCAGGCACTCGCGGTCGCGGCCCTCGACAGTCCGCTCGAGAACATCGCCGAGATCGTCGAGGACGCCACCTCGCAGATGGCCGACATCGTGGAGTCGTTTGCCGTCTACGCAGCGGCCGGGCGGACGGCTGCCGAGCTGCAAGCCGAGTACGAGTCGTCCTCCGACGACGTCACCGAGGCGCGCGATCTGGCACACGCCGAACTCGCCGACATCGCCGACAACCATCCCGCCGATCCCACCGTCCAGACGGCGACACAAGTCGGAAAGACGACCGTGACGACGGCGGCCGAAGATGCCCAACGCTCCCTCACCGAGATCCTCGAGCAGGCCGAGGTGCCGCCGACCACGACCACGGTCCCGACGCTTCCCCCCGAAACGACGACCACCACGGTCGCGCCGACGACGACCACCACTTCGACCTCCACCACCTCGACGACCACGACCTCCACCACGGTCGCCACGTCCGGGCCGGAACGTTCGACGACGACATCCACCACCTCTTCGACCTCGACCACGACGACGACACCTCGAACCACGGCCACCACCGCGCCATCCTCTCCCACGCCTGACACCACTACCTCCGCCGGATCGGACAGCAGTGCATCCGACAACGGCGACGGCGACGTGGTGGTGAGCGCAGCCGTACCACCATCGCCGCCGGATGCGCTGGCCACGGCCGTGGGGTTCTCGCAGCGGGTACTCGACGACGCCACCAACGAGCAGGTCGTCGGAGCCATCACCATTCCTGGGTTCTGGCGAACCGTCATCCCGGCTAGCGCGGCCGAGCCCGCCCTCGACCTCCTGACCTTGATCCAAGCCATGGCGGCCGCCTTCTTCTCTGGCGCCCAGGCCGTGTCGTGGCCCTCTCTCGGCCTGTCGTTGGTCGCGGCCTTCCTGTTCGATCGGCGCTTCGTGGCGGCCGAGCTCGCCTGAGCACCGGTAGGGTCCGTCGGGAGCCGACGCCCAGGAGAAGACCGTGTCCTACGAAACGCTGCTGTTCGAGGTTGCCGATGGCGTGGCGACCATCACGCTCAACCGCCCGGACGCCGCCAACGCCTTCAATCTCACGATGACCCGCGAGCTCATGGAAGCATCGATCCGATGCGATGAAGAGCCGGACATCCGAGCCGTGCTGCTCACCGGGGCCGGCAAGATGTTCTCGGCGGGTGGTGACGTGAAGGGGTTCGTCGCCGCGGACGACACCGCGGTCCTCGTCAAGCACATGACCACCCATCTCCATGCCGCCGTTTCCCGATTCGCCCGCATGGATCCACCGGTCGTGGTGGCCGTGAACGGTACGGCCGCAGGTGGCGGGTTCTCGTTGGCCATGTCGGGCGACGTGGTCCTGGCCGCCGAGTCGGCCAAGTTCGTTTCGGCCTACACCGCCGCGGCGCTCTCTCCCGACGGAAGCTCGACGTTCTTCGTGCCGCGCGCCGCCGGCTGGCGCCGTGCGATGGAGCTGATGCTCACCAACCGGGCCCTCACGGCCCACGAGGCGGTCGAATGGCAGCTGATCAACCGGGTCATCCCGGACGAGGACCTGCTCGACGAGGCTCGGCAACTGGCCACTGAACTCGCCGCAGGACCGACCCTCGCCTACGGCCGGGTCAAACGTCTGCTGCTGGCGACCTTTGACGAATCGCTCGAGACACAGATGGAGTCCGAGTCCCGCAACATCGCCGACATGACCCGGACCGCCGATACCGCTGAGGGAATGGCCGCCTTCGTGGAAAAGCGCCGACCGGTGTACCGGGGCGAGTGACAACGCTCTCGTGAACGGATCGGAAGCCTCCAACCTCCGTCGCGCCTCCACATGGCGAGTCCTCGGTTTCGTCGCCGGTCTGCTCGCCGTGCGGTTGTGGACACTCGACGAGCCCGTGTCGTGGGATGCGGTGTGGACGACCGTGCCTGGCGCGGTGTTTCTCGCCGAGAATGGCTTCGATGTTCCGGCGCTGAGCGCATGGGGCCAGCAGTGGTACGGGACCGAGTGGGTGCGAGCCTGGTCACCCGTGACATGGCTGGACGCCGCCGTGGTCGCCCTCCTCCCGACGGGAATGGCGCCGGTGCCCTGGCTCCGCATGGTGCACATCGTCCTCGGAGGATTGGCGCTCGACCAGGTGTGGAGACTTGCTCGGCGCACCGGTTCGGCGGGCTTCGCGGCGGGAGTGACCGCCGTGACGGTGACGCTCCCGGTGTTCCTGGCACAGACGTCGTTCATCTACTTCGAGATTCCGATGACGCTGGCAATCCTCCTTGCGGCCAACGCGGCGCTCTCGAACCGCGTGGGAAGAACCGTCCTCTTCAGTGCTGTGGCTGCTGCGATCAAGGCGACGGGAGCCTTCGCGGCGTTCGCCATCGCCGCACATCTGGTGATCCGCAAGCGAACGTGGCGGTCGGTCGGTGAAGCGTTCCTCATCGTCTCGCCGGCGACCGCCTTGGCGCTCCGTGACATCGGAGGAATCGAGGCGTACTCCGAACAGCCAATCCAGGAACCTCTCGCTCGCATCCGTGCCAGCTTCGATGTTCTCGTGGCCAGCGACCTGGCTTGGTCGGCCCTTCTGGTCGTAGCCGGGCTGGGTAGTGTGTTCCTGACCATCCGTCGCACCCAGACGCCATCCAGCGTGTCCCTGGGACGCTGGATGGTCGCCGGGTTTCTGGGCGTGTTTCTGGTCGCTCCTCTCGTCGGCCAACCCCAGGTGCTGCTGCCCCGCTACGTCGTGGCCATCGTCCCGTTCGTCGTACTGATCGCCGCCGATTTCCTGGCGAGCACGTACAGCCGTCGAGCGGCGATGGTGGCGGCGCTCGCGATGGTGCTGTTCTCCGTTGCCAACACGACCGGTCGTTTCAATCCGGCTCCAGCGGTCCCGAACATCGTCATCCAGGAACGGTCGGACCGACATCTCGAGCTGCTCGCTCTCCAGAACGAGGCACTCTTCGCAGCGATCGACACCGGCCTACCGGTGTACGTCGATCTCAACCGGTACATGCGATCTCAGCTGCCCGAGCTCGGCGTTGTATCCGAGCCCCAGCCTTCCGTGAAGCAAGTGCCGAGCGACCTCGACATCGACGCCCTTCCCGATGCGTTCGTGATACCCCTGACCGACCAATTCGCGTTCGCACACGGCCGGATGGCCGACGAGCTGCGGTCGACCGGCGACTACGAGGTGACCACCGAGCAAATCGAACGCGACGGGTTCGTCGCCGAGATCCTCACCTTTCGCCGCTAGGACTCCTGGGACAGGCGGTAGACGTCGATGGCGAAGGCCACGTTCATGACGAGGACGCTCACGAACATGATGGTGTACAAAGTCGGCTCCGGTTCGCGGATTCCGAACTCGACGTAGGTCAAGCCGATGACACCGGCGAGCCACAAGACGGCCAGCCCGCGCTTCACACCGGCGATCAGATAGCCGAGTCCCGGAAGAAAGAAGTTGGCGATCGTCGCCACCCACACATTGCCCATGATTCCTCCTTGCGTTGCCGTTGCACCGACCGTACAGTGTGGAGAGGGACGTTCCCATCATGATTCGTACACATTTCTTATCGGATCGTCCAGATGTCTGATGCTCTGGCTGAGGTTCTCGATACCGTTCGCATGCGCGGCGCCGTGTTCTCGCGGGCCAACCTGCGCGCCCCCTTCGGGGTGGCTTCCGGCCAGACCAGCCAAGGCGTGTTCCACGCCGTAGTGGAAGGTTCGGCCTGGGCCAGCCGGGCGTCCGCTCCAGCCGAACGGGTCCGGCTCGAAGCCGGCGACGTGGTCGTGTTCCCGTTCGGCGACGACCATCTGATCCTCGACAGTCCCACGACTCCCGCCCGCCCGATCGGGCTCCTCACGACCGTCGACAGTCGGGGCATGGGCCAACTGGTCGTCGACGGTGGCGGCGATCGGACGTCGCTGTTGTGCGGGAACCTGTCCTTTGCCGAGCCGGAGGCTCACCCGCTCTTCAGCGTGCTGCCGCCGGTGATCCACGTACGGGACCCCGCCGGCTCGGTCGGTCGGTATACCGAGAGTCTCATCGAGCTGATCGCCGCAGAGATCGACGAGCCGCGCCCTGGATCGGACACGATCGTCGCCCGCCTCACGGACGTTCTCGTCGTGGTGGTACTCCGCGCCTACTTGGAGACCCTGGAACCGGGCGAGGGCGGGTGGCTCGGCGCCCTCGGTCAGCGCGGACTCGGCGAGGCGCTGCGCGCGATCCACCGCCATCCGGAACGGTCCTGGACGGCCATGGAACTGGCGGCCTTGGCTGGTATGTCCCGCTCGGCGTTCTACGCGCGGTTCACGGCCGCGGTCGGCGAGTCGCCCGCCGCCTATCTGCGACGCTGGCGCATCCACGTCGCTTGCCGGCTCATGCGCGACGATGGCCTATCTGCTGCCGCGGCAGGACGCCAGATCGGCTATCGGACGGAGGCTGCGTTCAGCAATGCCTTCGTTGGCGTGATGGGCGTGCGGCCAGGCGCGTACCGGCGCGCCGGATGACCGCCGACGGCGCCTGGCGTACGCTGTTTGGGTGCAGCTCGACGAACGACTCGCCACACTCGACCACCGCATCACCCACTGGATGGCCCGGCATGGCATCAAGTTGCTGCGGCTGAGTGTCGGTGTCGTGTTCCTGTGGTTCGGCGCGCTGAAGTTCTTTCCCGGCCTCAGCCCGGCAGATGATCTGGCACTCGCCACCATCGACGAGCTCACCTTCGGCGTGCTCAACGGCGACACTGCACGGCTCCTGCTGGCATTGCTCGAGACCGCCATCGGCCTCGGGCTCATCACCGGACGGTTTCTGCGGCTGACGCTGCTGGCCTTGTTCGGCCAGATGCTCGGAACGATCACTCCGATGTTCCTGTTTCCCGAGCTGACCTTCGAGCGCTTCCCCTTCGTGTTGACGCTGGAGGGCCAGTACATCGTGAAGAACATGGTGCTCGTCGCCGCCGGCCTGGCGATCGGCGCCACGGTCCGAGGCGGTGACCTCGTCGAAGATCCGGCAGCTGTCGCGTTGGACGAGTACCTCAGCGACTAGCCGGCCGACGGACGGGTCCGGGGGTACGTTGGAGACATCGATCGAGAGAGGTGTCATGGGTTGGCCACACGGCTTGTTCTCCTGGGCGGATGTGTCTGCAGACGATCCAGCCGCGTCCGAAGCGTTCTACGCCGGAGTGTTCGGTTGGGAGGTCGCCCGCGAACATGACGCCGAAGGGAACCACATCTACACGCGGTTCCAACAAGACGGCAAGAATGTCGCCGGCCTCGGTCCGAAACCGCCAGACATGGCCGGGGTCCCGTCTAGTTGGAGTTCGTACGTCCACGTCGACTCGGTCGACGCCGTGGTGGCCGCCGCCGAGTCGGCGGGCGGCTCGGTGATGATGCCCGCCATGGACGTCATGGACTACGGACGGATGGCGTTCATCACCGATCCCACCGGCGCAACCGTCGGACTGTGGGAGCCGAACTCGTTCGCGGGCGGCGACACGTTCCTCGGGCCAAACACCCTCAGCTGGAACGAACTCGCCACCCGCGATCCTGATGCCGCCATCGGCTTCTACTCGGAGACCTTCCCGTGGCGCATTCAGAAGATGGAGATGCCCGACCCGTCGATGCACTATTGGACGATCCATCTCGACTCGAAGGTGGACGGCGACGGCGACATGGACGACGACTTCAACGGTGGCCTACTCGCCATGAACGAGGACTGGCCCGCCGACATGCCGGCCCATTGGATGGTCTACATCCGGGTGGCGGACACCGATGCCA
>JBFKPQ010000139.1:0-6372 GCA_041628225.1 Acidimicrobiia bacterium
AGCAGGTTGGTGTTGACGCCCGGCCGCTCGGAGGCCACCGACAGCTGCGTGCCGGGTTGAGCGTGGCCCCACCCGTACGGGATCGACACGACACCGGGACGGATACCCTCGTCGATGGACACCGGCAGATCCACTGAACCCACCCGCGACGTGACGGTGGCGAGGTCGCCGTCGGCCAGGCCGAGCCGCGCCGCGTCGGCAGGATGCAGTTCCAACGTGCAGCGATGCTTGCCCTTCACCAGCACGCCGACGTTGTGCAGCCACGAGTTGTTGGAGCGCAGCTCGCGGCGGCTGACCAGCACCATCTCCGGTTCCTGCTCTCCGAGCCAGGCCCACAGGCGGTCGAGATCGGCGATGACGGCGTCCGGTGCGAGTTCGACGCGACCCGACGGGGTCGCCAGCACCTCGGGGATGCGCGGTTGCAACGGCCCCAGGTCGACGCCGTGGGGATGGGCAGCGACCTTGGCGAGCGTCCAACCGTCGGGGTCCTCGCCGAAGCGGTCGCCCCAGGCACCGGTGCGGATCATGAGGTCGAGGGCCTGCTCGGGTCCGTCCCACTCGGCGAGCGCCTCGAGGATCTCCGCCGCGTCGCGCCCATGGATCGGCGAGCCCGGATCCGACACGGCGCGTTCAACCTGTGCGGCGATGGACATCTCGAACAGCTTCTGAGGATCGGCATCCGGGCCCATGCCCATCGCGACACCGGTCAGTTTGACCAGGGTGTCGAACTCGGACGGCCCTTCCGGGTCGAAGGTAGGCGGCGAGTACTTCGCCACGTTGCGGATCGCGAGCACGGTGAACGCCAGATCGAAGTGCGAACTCTCCAACGCCGGCGGCACCGGGAGAATCACGTCGGCGTGGCGGGTCGTCTCGTTCAGGTAGAGGTCGACCGACACCATGAAGTCGAGTGCGGCGATCGCCTCGTCCAGCCGGCCGGCATCAGGCGTGGTGAGCACCGGGTTGCCGGCGATCGTGATGAGTGCGCGGATCCGGCCCTCGCCGTCGGTCAGCATCTCGTCGGCCATCGTCGCCACCGGGAGTTCTCCGAACACCTCGGGGAGGTCGCGCACACGGGAGGTCCACCGCCCCGGCTGGAAGCGCTTCGGTGGGCGGGTGGCCGCCTGATGGATCGGCTTGGTGAACATGACGCCGCCCGGTCGGTCGAGGTTGCCGGTCAGCACATTGATGACGTCGGCGGCCCAGGCCGCCACGGTGCCGAACTCGACGGTGTGGGTGCCGATGCGGCCGTAGACGGCGGCCGATGGTGCGTCGGCGATCTCGCGGGCGAGGCGGCGAATCTCCTCTGCGGCGATACCGGTGCGGTCGGTGACTGCCTCCGGCGTGAACCGTTCGGCGGCCGCCGCCACGTCGTCGACGCCGACCACGTGGCCTTCGAGCCTGCCCAGGTCGACGAGGTTCTCGGCGACGAGCACGGAGATGATCGACAGGAGCAGCGCCGCGTCCGATCCCGGCTTGATGGCGAGGTGCCGGTCGGCGTTGGCCGCCGTCTTGGTGCGGCGCGGGTCTACCACCACGACGGCGCCGCCACGTTCTCGAATCGCCTCGAGGCGGCCCGGCCAATCGGGAGCCGTGGCCAGCGAGCCGTTCGACTCGTAGGGGTTGGCGCCGAGCATCAGGAGATAGTCGGTGCGGTCGAGGTCCGGGACGGGTGTGATCAGGCCGCCACCGAACAGATACGCGCAGGCCACCTGGCGGGGCATCTGGTCGACGGTCGAGGCCGAGAACACGTTGCGGGTGCCGATCGCCTTGATGAGCGGACGCGTGGCGAGCGGACTCTGGAACGAGTGGGCGTTGGGGTTGCCGAGGTAGAAGGCAATGGCGTTGCGGTCGCCGGCCAGCAGCGGTTCGAGGCCGCCGGCGACGGCCTGCCAGGCTTCGTCCCACGAGACCTCGACGTGCTCCCCGTCACGTTTTACGAGCGGTCGCCGCAGCCGGTCGGGATCGTCCCGGAGCCGACCGAGCGTCGTGCCCTTGGGGCACACGAACCCTTTCGAGAACGGGTCGTCGGCGTCGCCACGGATCACCTTGACGTGTTCGTCCTCGATGGTGATCTCGAGGCCGCAGGTCGCTTCACACAGCGGGCAGGTCCGATAGGCCGTCCGGTTCACGCGTGTCCTCCTCGTGGCCAACATTAGAGGTCGGCGATTCGCCGGGTTCTGCGATATGCCGATGTGCCAGGATCAGCATCCGAAGGAGGAGGAACCCCTGGCTCAGTATTTGCTATCGGTGTGGCACGACGACAGCTACGAGGTGGACTTCGCATCCGAGGACATGCAGCGGATCGGCGCCAAGGTGGGCGCCCTCAACGATGAGCTGCTGGCCGCCGGCGCCATGGTGTTCGGCGGCGGACTGCTCCCGGCCGAGACGGCCACGGTGATGCGGCCGTCGGGCAACGCGGTGACCGAGGCGTCAGGTTCCTATGCAGGCACCAACGTGCAGATGGGTGGCTTCTGGGTGATCGAAGCCGAGTCGCCTGAGCTGGCCGCCGAGTGGGCGAGGAAGGCCGCCCTCGCCACGGAAGGCCCGGTGGAACTCCGTCCGTTCCAGAGCTAGCCGTCGAGGTAGCGGCGGCGGAACTCGCCGGCCGTCATCTTCCACAGGTCGTCCTGCATGTCACCGATCATCGAGGTGAGGGCCACGTCGCCGCCATGCACCCGTTTGCCGGTGGCTTTCTCCACCACGGCCGGGTGGGTGGACCCGGGGAGCATCTGGCCGGCGAACGGTGCAAAGAACTTGTGGAGCAGCGCCTTGAACCGGCTCATCTGGGCAGTCGGCTCTTCGATGATGGCGTACACCTCGGAAGCGGAACGTTCGTCTGTGTTTGGCATCACCGTCCAAGCTACGCCGGGGTGCAGCCAACCGACGTGAGCCGGAAGGGTCAGCTCTTGGAGGCAGCGAGCGACTCGGTCGCGAACCGGACCGCCGACGCCACGAACTCCTGCGAGATCGGTGCGTTCGGTTCGACGCTGGGGAATCCGTGCGGGGCGCCGGTGGGCAGCTCGAGCTGTACGCGGATGCCGGCCTCTTCGAGGCGTCGTGCGTACTCCCGGTCTTCGTCGTGGAACACGTCGAGGTCGCCGACGCCGATCCAGGCGGGCGGCAGCCCCGACAGGTCTTCGCGTCGGGCGGGCACGGCGTACTCGGGAAGCATCTCGCTGCCGGGGGCTTCCCCGAGGTACGACGACCATCCGTAGTGGTTCGATCCGTTCGACCAGGCGAGATGGTCCTTGCGGCCGATATCGGTGCGAACCGCGGTGCGGTCGTCGAGCATCGGGTACACGAGGACTTGGCTCACCATCGGCACGCCGTCGTCGTGGAGCCGTTGCACCAGGGCAGCGGCCAGGCCGCCGCCGGCGCTCTCGCCGGCCACGACGAGCCGGTCGGGGTCCACGCCCCGGGAAGGGCCCTGCTCACGAATCCAGGCCACGGCGGCCAGCAGGTCGTCGAGGGCGGCCGGGAACTGATGCTTGGGTGCCAGCCGGTACCCGGGGCACACCACCACGCAGTCGATGGCTTCGAGGAACGCTTTCGCCCAGCGGCCCTCGGTGCTGGGCTTGCCCATGATGTAGCCGCCGCCGTGGATCCACAGGACGACGGGCGCAGGGGTCCCGCCGACCTCGCGGCGGTGGACGTGCATGGTGGGGTGTCCGGGAAGCTCGACCTCTTCGGATCGCAGGCCTTCCATGTCGACGGACTTCAAGAACAGAGGTGTCAACAGACCCATGAGCCTGACCGAGACGGGCCCGTACACCATCTTCGGAAGCATCCGAAAGGCCTTCTGCAGGTCGGGTGCGACGTCGGACACGGAACTCCTCCTCGATGGACCGGCCCTTCCGACCATACCGAAGCCATCGGCGCCCGCGCCAAGTCACCCTGCGCGCGCCCTGGAGGAATCTGTATGGTCAGAGAGGAGGCCCCTCGTGGGGGGGGCAGACGGGAGTCACCATGTCCAGGAAGCTGATCGCTCTTTTCGCGTGCGTTCTGATGGTCGGAGTCGCCGTGCCGGCGGCGGCCGATCCACAGGGACACATCGAGGATGTGCTCGAGTATGGGTACTTCTACGGGACCTTTGATCAAAGCCCGAACGTCGCGCTGTTCGCCGGTGGGACGCTCGAGCAATTCTGTTTCGAAGATCCTGGTTTGGCAGATCTGCGCGTGTTCTTCAAGGCCGACGGTTCGCTCGACTTGAAGGTCAACGACAAACACCAGCCGATCTACCTGTACTACACCGACTTCAACGACATCCCCGAGTGGCTCGGAGCGGTGTGCCCCGGCATCGCCGGCGGTGCGGACGCACCGCAGCCGTTTGCCTGGGGTGAAGCCGACCTGAAGGTTCGTATGTCCCTGGTGTCCGAGTCACGCATCGAGATCTTCAACTCGGTGAACGGCAAGGCGATGGCCGCCGACGGCACCTGGTACAAGGTGCACGGCTCGGCTGACTTCGCCGTCGTGAACGGCGAACTCGACAGCGACCCGAAGGACTTCGTGGGCTTCAAGCTGACCGAGATTCGTCGCTGAACCAGGCGGGGCCTCGCAACCGACGAGGCGCACGCTCGATCCGGCTGATGGCAACCGTCGGCAGCTGGTCCGGCGGACGATGGAGGTAGCGTTGTCGAGGTACCTGATCTCGTTTCCCGGCCGGGCCATGAACGTCCCGGAAGGGGACTTGGCCGACGTGGCTGACGCCGCGCACGCCGTCGTCGAAGAAGCGCGCCTGGCGGGTGTGTTCGTGTTCGCAGGCGGGTTGGACGAGGACGTCGGTCCGGTCTTGGTGGCCGCCGACGGCACGATCACGGAGGGCTCGTATCCAGAGACCGAGGAGCTCAGTGGCGGCTTCGCCATCATCGAGGTGGCATCACGCCAAGAAGCGCTCGAATGGGCCCGGAAGCTCGCAGTCGCGTGCCGATGTGACCAAGAGGTCCGGGTGTTCATGGACGATCCGCTCGTCTGAGGCGGCCCGCCGGAGCACCTTTGTGCGATCAGTCGAACCGGGCACGAAATGCGAGAGGCGGAAGCCGGTCGCTTCCGCCTCTCGATGAAACCGTGGCGCTAGGCCGAAGGCCCGGCCGACCCGCTGCGCATACCCATGATCTCCTCGTGGTGCTGCTGCGCTTGACGGAGGAGTCGGAGGTCGGCGCGCTCGTTGGCAAGCTGGATCGAGGCCGTCCGGTGCTCGATCGTCAGGTAGAGGACCAGTGTGGCGGCCACGATCCACAGCCAGGTGCGGTCGCCACCCGTCGAACCGAAGCCGGCCTCGGCGCGGGCGGCCTCGGAGGCGAACACGCCGAGGACCAGGGCGGCGCCGGCAACCAGGGCGTTGAACCGCACCATCTTGCTGCGTCGCGTGTGCCGTTGCTCAGCGGCAGCCAGACCTGCTTCGTACTCGTCGTTGGTCATGAGACACAATCCTTTTCACTGGGTTGCGCAATCAGACCCTCGAACGATCCGAAGGTTCTCGACACGAGACAATCTCTGTTGGATCGTTCTGTGGGTGCGGCGAGCGGAGGTCGTCGAACGGGTTGCAGTTTCCGCAGGAAACTGCGGACGACCTGTGAAGGCTGCGTACCGGACGGTGGAACTGGTTGCGAGAGAGTTCGCGAAGCAGACTTCGTTCGTTCGTCCTCGGAGTGAGCCAAGGGGAGGTCGTCTCGCGGGTTGCAGTTTCTGCGGACGGACCTGAGGAGGCTGCTACTCAGAGCAGCCGACGAGGGTACGCGGTGGGATCGAAGTGAGGGGCTCGTTCGGTGAAGCTGGTGAACGGAGTTTGCGTAGCAAACTCCGTTAGGTCGTCCTTCGGACGACCGGCGTGGGCCCCGTGGGACTCGAACCCACAACCAACGGGTTAAAAGCCCGGTGCTCTGCCAATTGAGCTAGAGGCCCGCCAAAACGGTAGCAGCGCCGTCCCGGCCGGCGTCCCGGTCCTTCCTTGTCGACTTGTATGTCCTGTGGCCGCATTCCGACTGCCGCGATCGCCTACATTTCGGGGTGTCGGTCACGCCAGGAGGAAGCGGATGTTGAAGAAGCGGTTCTTCAAGACCAAGGACGAGGTCGAAGTCACGTTCACCCACGAGACGGACGGGTCGGTCGAATCGGTCGCGCTCGCCGGTGACTTCACCGGTTGGGAACCCGTGGCCATGAAGCGCAAGAAGAAAGGTGTCTGGACCGCTCGGCACCGCCTCCCCAAGGGCGCCGAGCATCAGTTCCGGTACTTCGTCGAGGGGGAGCGGTGGGAGAACGACCACGACGCCGACGGCTACCGTCCCAACGAGCACGGCTCCGACAACAGTGTGGTGACCACCTGACCCACGGGTAGCCTCGGCGGATGATCCGCTTCGGCACGTCCGGTCTGCC
>JBFKPQ010000140.1:0-6306 GCA_041628225.1 Acidimicrobiia bacterium
CAACGCCACGCGCAGGCCGTGAGCATCTCCGGCGACGCCGCCGTCTCCCCACAGTGTGGTGAAGTCGGTGCCGACGCCACCCTGGCTCAAGGTGGAAACCGCCGTGTCGCCGGCGTTCACGGCGACGACGATCCGTTCGTCGTCGGTCTCGCGGAGAAAGAGATACAACATCGAGCCAGGATCGGTCGGAAGCACGGTGTAGGTGCCGTGTCGGAGCGCCTCGTGGGTGCTCCTGAGTCCGATGAGCGACCGGTGCGCGTCGAGCACCGCCATGTTCCACGATGGTTCATCGTCCCAGGGAAACGCGCGGCGGTTGTCGGGATCCTTGCCCCCCGGCAGACCGACTTCGGTCCCGTAATAGACCGACGGCGCACCTGGGAACGTCATCTGGAGGACGACGGCGAGGATCAATGTGTCGGCGTCGTTGGCGCACAGACTCATGGCTCGCGGCACATCGTGCGAGTCGAGCAGGTTGAAGTTGGCCAGCGTGGTCGGCCAGGGGTACATGCCCAAGAGATGTTCCATCATCTGGCCGTATCCGGACGCATCCAAGGGGGGCCGGAGCGGGTAGTTGAGCCCTTCGGCGAGATCCTCGGGCACGCGCCTGCCGGCGGTGAACGAAAGCGTGTGTCCGGCGAAGAGGTAGTTCATCGTGCCGTCGAACCGCTCACCGTCTCCGATCCAGGCCGAGGCGTCGTCCCAGATCTCGCCCACGATGTAGACCTCCGGGTTGATGGCCCGGGTCCGCTTCCGGAACTCCTCCCAGAACCCCTCGGTGGTGATCTCCTGAGGCACGTCGAGCCGCCATCCGTCGATGCCCCGCTCGACCCAGTGCTCCGCCACCCTCATGAGGTGTTCGCGGACGTCGGGGTTTTCCGTGTTCAGCTTCGGCAGAGCGGGAAGGCCCCACCATGCGTGGTAATTCGGTGCGCGGTCGTCGTAGGCGCCGACCGGAAACGACTCGATGTGGTACCAGTCCGCCCAGGGTGACTGCTGGCCGGACTCCAACACGTCGTGGAATTGGAAGAAGCCACGGCCGGTGTGGTTGAACACCCCATCCAGCACGACGCGAATGTTGCGGTCGTGGCACTCTGCGATGAGCCGATCGAACACTGCGTCATCGCCGAGGAGCGGGTCGATTCGGAAGTAGTCCCACGTGTGATAACGGTGGTTGGCACCAGAGGCGAAGATCGGGTTGAAGTAGATGGCGTTGATGCCCAAGTCCTCGAGCCAATCGAGCCGTTCGATCACGCCGGTCAGGTCGCCGCCCTTGTACCCGTGATAGGTGGGAGGGGCCGTCCACGGCTCGAGGTTGGTGGGTTTGGCCCATGCTTTCGACGACGCGAACCGATCCGGGAAGATCTGATAGAAGACGGCATCTGCCACCCAGGCGGGCGGCGAGTCGTATCGGGTGGTCATGTGCGGCGTCAGTGTAGGAGCGCGGTCGTCTACGCTGGCGCACCATGGCGATCGGGTATCAAGGCGAACCGCATTCGTACAGCCACCGCGCCGCGAGCGAGCTGTATCCCGATCGGGAGAAGGTGGGCTACGGGAACTTCCATAGCGCCTTTCGCGCGCTCAGTGACGGCGACGTACGCCTGCTCGTGCTCCCGATCGAGAACTCGACCACCGGGAGTGTCTTGCCGGTGCTCGACCGCCTCGTCGGAGGTGGTGCGACGATCATCGGCGAGCATCTCGTCGAAGTCCGCCATGCGCTGTTGGGTGTGCCGGGGGCGACCCTCGCCGACGTCCGCACCGTCCGATCGCACCCCGAAGCTCTTCGCCAGGCCGAGGGTGCGCTCGTCGAGCGCGGGTGGGATCCCGACCCGGCACACGACACGGCCGGTGCGGTCCGGTTGGTTGCCGAACACGGCAATCCGTCGGAAGCGGCGCTGGCGCCTCTTCCGGCTGCGGACGCCTACGGTCTCCATGTGCTGCTCGAAGACGTGATCGACCGATCGCACAACACCACCCGTTTCGTGGTCCTCCAGCAGGGCGACGCGGCGTTTCCGGACGACGGCGACAAGAGCACCGTCGCCTTCGTGGCGGCGCACCGCCCGGGAGCGCTGGCACTGGCCTTGACCGAACTCGGACTGCGTGGTGCCAACCTGACGCGGATCGAGTCTCGGCCGTCCGACGAAGCCTGGCGGTACCGCTTCTTCATCGATCTCGTGCACGAGCCGGGGCGAGCGGGATATGACGCGATCTTCGATCCGTTGCCGATGTCGATGGACGAGGTCGTCCATTTGGGCACGTACCCTGCCGCATGATCAGGCGGCCAAACCGGCGAACGACCTCTTCCGGTCGACGTCGGGCGGCCGGCAGGTGAGCGAACCGAGGCGGATCGACGGGTCGAAGCCGAGCACGATCGTCGGGTCCAGCCCCACGGCCCGTCGCGCCTCGGCGACGGCGTCGAAGGGACCCGGGACGACCCGGTTGAGCACGAGGGCAGGCTCGGGGCCCATCCATTCCATGGTCATGCCGGCGGTGCGGACGACGCCGACCGGCGACGCGTCACACACGATGATGGCGCGGTCCGCCAGGGGAACGAGGTCGTCGGCGGGTGTCCACGGGCCGGTGTCGAGGATCACGCGGTCGTACGACCGGGCCAATCCCCACACGATGTCGCGCGCGGCCGTCCTCTCGAGTGGGCCCCGACCAAAGGAGCCGGCAACGACGTCCAGCGAGCCGACCCGGCGTATGAGGTCGGATATGGCGCCGCCGGCGTGGAGGCTTTCGGCGAGGTCGGAGGTGTCGGGACGCGGTGCCAGGCCGAGCCGGAGTGACACGGACGGATTCGGATCGAGATCGACGAGCACCGAACTCTGCCGGTCGGCCATCGTCAACGCCGTCAGGATCGAGACTTCGGTACGCCCTGGAGCGCCTTCGGGACCGGTGACGACGATGACCGTGCCGGCCGTCGCCGGCCGGGCCGGTTGGTGTGCCAGCAGGCGAGCGAGGCCGACCAACTCGACGGAACCCGTGTCGTCGGGGCGGACCTCGTGAGCCCGCCCGGCCCGTAACAGCTGACGGCCCGGAGCGTCGCCCGCAGGATGGATGCCGATCACGCGGCGACCCGCATCGACCCAGCGACCGATCAGGACCGGTGTCACCCACGCCACTTCCGACCCGACGATCACTACGTCCGCGTCGTCGGGAACTTGGGCAGCCTCGTAGGCGCGGGCCACGATGCGGACAGACGACGTGGCTCGGGCCGCCATCACGAAGTCGGACTCCCAGGGCCGAGCCGTGAGAACCGTAGCGATGCGCGGCCGGCTCACCGGGTCGTCTCCACGCCGACGATGTGGTCGAGCCCGATCGTCAACTCCGATGCGGTGGTGGCGATGACCAGATGATCTGCTCCCACGGCTTCGACGGTACCCGAGAACGTGGCGGCGGCGGTCCAGACGCGGATGCGGTCGTTGCGGTCTTCTGCGTCGAGAAGTCGGTCGCGGAGTGTCCGACGCCGTCGGCGTACGGCGGCGGCGGCTTCCTGCTCGGCCGATGATACGGCGGCAAACCGTTTCCGCAGTTCCCGGCCGAGATCGACGAGGTCCGGATGTCGCAGCGGATCGTCCACTCCACCTCCTGAGAAATCAAAACAACATAGAACAACGTCAACATATCGAACGCGCGGATAGTTGACAACTTGCCAGAGTCTTCGGTTTTCGCGACCCCGTACACGGCGTGGCGCGATCGCATACGCTTGACGTCGATGGAGCGAATCCAGGTCAACATCGACAAGGAGTGGCTCACCGTCGCCGACGTGTGCGAATACATGGATGTGTCGACGTTTGTCGTGACCTCCATGTTGCGATCGGGAGAAGTCCCTGCGGTGAAAGTCGGGCGTGAATGGCGCGTCTCGAAGCTCGATTTCGAGAAGTGGATCAACGAGCAACGCTCCCGAGCCTTCGATCGCTAACGTAGCGGCCATGGCAACGAGCCGACAGCCGCAACACGTCGAGGACCACCAGGCGCTCGCCGAGTGGCACGTGGTCGTCTGGAACGACCCCGTCAATCTGATGGAGTACGTCGTGTACGTGTTCCGTCGACTCTTCGGCTACTCGCGCGAGGACGCCACCCGCCTGATGCTCGAAGTGCACACAGAAGGCCGATCGGTCGTCGCCTCGGGGCCACGGGAGCGGAGCGAGATGCAGTGCTTCGAGCTCCATCGCCACGGACTGTGGGCGACCATGGAACAGACGTGACCGAGACGTTCGCCGCCGCGGCCGGCGGCGTCAGGCTCGAACTATCGGAGTGGCAGATCGCCGTGTTGCGCCCACTCCCCGCGCGTCTGCTCGAAGCCGGATTCGATGCCGCGCTGCCGACCTCGGTGTACCCGGATGGTCCCGACGACGACGCCGAGTTTCAGCGGCTCATGGCCGGGGAGCGCAAACAGGCCAGAGCTGCCGACCACGCCATCGTCGAGGCGACGCTCGATCGAGCCGCCGATGGTGTCGTTCTGTCGACCGGCGAGGCCGAGTCCTGGCTCCGCGTGCTCGGTGAGGCCCGCCTCGTGCTCGCCGCCCAACTCGGGATCGACAGCCAGGGTTGGGAGAACGACGGCGGACTCGAGGAGTCGCCCGACCTGGCCTTGCTGCACTACCTCGGCTGGCTGCACGGCGGCCTCGTCGACGTCTTGGCCGATCTGCTGCCGGCGTGATCGAACTCCGGCCGCACGACCTCGCCCACGGCGGCGAAGCGGTGGCACGAGCCGACGGCAAGACCTGGTTCGTCGCCGATGCGATGCCAGGGGATGTACTCCTCGCCGAGGTCCAACAGGACAAGGGTTCGTGGGGTCGAGCCCGGCTCATCGAACTCATCGAGCCGGCCGGGAGCCGCGTCGACCCGCCGTGCCCGCACTTTTCGTCCTGTGGCGGCTGCCAGTGGCAGTTCATTCCTGGCGACGAGCAGCGTGCCGCCAAGCAACGCACCGTCGTTTCACAGTTGGCCCACTTGGGTGGCATCGAAACCGAGGTGGCGCCGACCGACGCCGTCGGTCCAGACTATGCGTACCGGAACCGCATGGATTTCCGCATCGCCGACGGCCGTCCGGCGCTGTATCGCCGCCGGTCGCGGGAACTGGAGCCGCTCACTCGATGCCATCTCGTCGTTCCTCCGCTCGCCGCTCTGTTCGGGCGCCTGGGCGACCTCGACGGACTCACCTCGTTGACCTTGCGAGCGGGCGTCGCCACCGGCGACCTCCTGGCGGTGGTCACGGGGCGCCTCCCGCCGAGCGCCTCTGAGTGGGGCGTGCCGGTGGCTCGTGTGCGACGCGGCATCCCGACGGTAGAGATGGATCAGGCCCACCTGACCGAGACGGTGGCGGGGTTTCGATTCCACATCACCGCCAACGCCTTCTTTCAGAACAACACGGCCGGCGCGGAGCGGCTGGTCGAGCTGGTCACCGCCGCGCTCGCTCCGCAACCCGATGATGTTCTCCTCGACGCCTATGCGGGTGGTGGCCTGTTCTCGGTGGCCATGGGGCGTCACGTCTCCCGGATCATCGCCGTGGAGACCTCACCACTGGGTCTCGCCGACCTGGCGACGAACCTGGAGGCCGCGGACGGTCCTGCTGCCGACATCCTCCCGCATCCCGTCGAAGCGGTCGGCGAAGAGATCGGGACCGTCGATCTCGCCGTCTGCGACCCGCCGCGTCAGGGTCTCGGTGCCGCGGGCGTGGACTCCCTGGTGGCCGGGGAACCGAGAACGATCGCCTACGTCTCATGTGACCCTGCGTCCTTCGCGCGCGATGCGCAACTTCTGGCCGGACTCGGATACCGGCTCGAACACGTCACCCCCGTCGATCTCTTCCCGCAGACGCACCACATCGAGTTGGTCGGTCGGTTCACCATGACGTGATGGCCCCCGGGCGAGCAGCTCACCCGGGGGCCGTGGACCGGGTCTCGGACGGAACCCGGATCGTGTCCGCGTGGCCGCGGAACCTCAGTCGGCCGCCTTCGTGGCGAATGACGTCAGACCATTGAGGTTCTGGATGCCGTCCACCACCTCGGTGAACGGGAACCGGATCGACGAGCTGTAGGCCTCGAGGATCGGCGTCGTGAAGAGCACCACGTAGGGTTGTTCCACCGCCAGGATGGCGTCCATCTCCGCGATCAGGGACCGCGCCTCGTTGACGTCGGAGGTGGTCTTGAGCTGAGCCGCCAGCGCATCGAGATCGGGGTTCGAGTAACCCGGCGTGTTGAGACCACCGAGAGCCGCGTCGGCGCTCGTCTCGAAGAAGTCCGCAACGTGGTCCGGGTACGGGGTCAGCGTCCAACCCAGGATGTACATGTCGAAGTCCGG
>JBFKPQ010000141.1:0-6262 GCA_041628225.1 Acidimicrobiia bacterium
CCCGGCGGTCGCCGGGGCCTTCTCGCGTCTGGGCTGGACGAGGGACTAGAAGTCCATGCCTCCGCCGTGGTCGTGTCCGGCCGGGGCCGGAGCATCTTCCTTCTTTTCGGCGATGAGCGCCTCGGTCGTCAGCAGCAACGCCGCGATGGACGCCGCGTTCTGGACGGTCGACCGAGTCACCTTTGCCGGGTCGATGACGCCGGCTGTCATCAGGTCGCCATACTCGCCGCTGGCGGCGTTGTAGCCGCTGGCGCCTTCGGCGTTCCGAACGTGCTCGACGACGACGCCACCTTCGGCGCCGGCGTTGATGGCGATCTGGCGCAACGGCTCTTCGAGCGCCTTGCGCACGATCGCCCGGCCGACCTTCTCGTCGTCCGAGCCACCACGGAGCTTGTCGATGGCAGATTCGGCGCGCAGCAGAGCCACGCCACCACCGGGCACGATGCCCTCTTCGACGGCCGCACGAGTCGCCGACACGGCGTCTTCGATCCGGTGCTTCTTCTCTTTCAGCTCGACCTCCGTGGCCGCGCCGACCTTGATCACCACGACGCCGCCGGACAGCTTGGCGAGACGCTCTTGGAGCTTCTCACGGTCCCAGTCGGAGTCGGTGTTGGCGATCTCACGCTCGATCTGCTTGATGCGAGCGGCGACATCGGCTTCCGTCCCGGCGCCGTCGACGATGGTCGTGGCGTCCTTCGTGGCAATGACCTTGCGGGCCGAACCCAGCATGTCGAGCGACACGCCATCCAGCTTGAGGCCAACCTCTTCAGAGATCACCGTGCCACCGGTCAGGATCGCGATGTCCTGCATCATGGCCTTGCGGCGCTCACCGAAGCCCGGCGCCTTGACTGCGATCGACGAGAAGACGCCGCGGATCTTGTTCACCACCAGCACGGCCAGGGCCTCGCCCTCGACGTCCTCGGCGAGCACGACGAGCGGCTTGCCCGACTGCTGCACCTTCTCGAGGACGGGCAGCAGGTCGTTGACCGAGCTGATCTTCTGGTTGGCGATCAGGATGTACGGGTTCTCCAGCACGGCTTCCTGGGTGTCCGGATCCGTGATGAAGTACGGCGAGATGTAGCCCTTGTCGAACTGCATGCCCTCGGTGAACTCGAGTTCGATCCCGAACGTCTGACCCTCTTCGACCGTGATCACGCCATCCTTGCCGACCTTGTCCATCGCCTCGGCGATCTTGGTGCCGATCTCCTTGTCGGCCGCCGAGATGGACGCGACGTTGGCGATTTCGGCCGACGTCTCGATGTCCTTGGCGAAGTCGCCGATGAACTCGACGACCTTGTCGACGGCCTGTTCCATGCCGCGGCGCACGCCCATCGGGTTGGCGCCGGCGGCCAGGTTGCGGAGGCCCTCGCGGACCATCGCCTGAGCCAGCACGGTGGCGGTCGTCGTGCCGTCACCGGCCACGTCGTTGGTCTTGTTCGCCACTTCGTAGGCGAGCTTGGCACCCATGTTCTCCCACGGGTCGTCCAGCTCGACTTCCTTGGCGATCGTGACGCCGTCGTTGGTGATCGTCGGGGCGCCCCACTTCTTCTCGAGCACCACGTTGCGGCCCTTCGGGCCCAGCGTCACCTTGACGACGTCGGCGAGCTTGTTGACGCCCGCCTCGAGGCCCTTGCGGGCATCTTCGTTGAAGCGAAGTTCCTTCGCTGCCATGAATCAAATCCTCCTGCGTGTCTCAGACGACGATGGCGAGTAGATCGCGCGCCGAGATGACGAGGAACTCCTCGCCACTGAGCTTGATCTCCGTGCCGCCGTACTTCGAGTAGACGACGACGTCGCCTTCTTTGACGTCCATCGGAATGCGGTCGCCATCCTCCGTGAGGGCGCCCGGGCCGACGGCGATGACATCACCCAACTGCGGCTTTTCCTTGGCCGTGTCGGGGATCACCAGGCCCGAGGGGGTACGAGCCTCGTCGTCCTCTCGAGCTTTGACGATCACCCGATCGCCCAGAGGCTGAAGCTTCATGCCTGTTCCTCCTTGATACGAACAATTAGCACTCTCAGGCAGAGAGCGCTAGAGAGCCTAGCACTCGTTCGGCGAGACTGCTAAGCGACGTCGGAGGCCAGTGACGCAACGGTCGAGACGACCGTATCGACATCCAGACCGGCGTGGCGGAGGACGCCGTCGGGGTTGCCGAACGGCAAAAATTCGTCCGGCAATCCGAGCACCCGCACCCGGCCGGCGAGCCCTCGCCCCGCCAGCGCCTCGAGAACCCCGGCGCCGAACCCGCCGGCGACGACGTTGTCCTCGAGCGTGACCACATTGCGATGCGCGGCGGCCCACTCGGCGAGTCGGGCGTCCATCGGTTTCACCCAGCGGGCATTGACGACCGTGCAACTGACGCCGGCCTGATCGAGATCGGCGGCCGCCTTCTCGGCGACGTCGACCATGCGTCCCACGGCCAGCAGCAGCACATCGGATCCGTCTCGGCGCACCTCCCATTCCCCCACCGGGACCGGGGTAGCCGGCAGCGCCGGCATGGCTCCCGCCCCCAGCTTGGGGAACCGGATGGCCACCGGTCCGGGCGTGGCCACCGCCGTGGCGATCATCCCCGCCAGTTCCTCGGCGTCGGCAGGAGCACCCACGCGGAGGTTCGGCACCATCCGGAGGTACGACAGGTCGAACACGCCATGATGGGACGGCCCGTCGGGACCGGTGACTCCGGCTCGGTCGATGAGGAACGTCACGTCGAGGTCGTGGAGCGCCACCTCGGCGACGATCTGATCGAAGGCGCGCTGGAGGAATGACGAATAGATGGCGACGACCGGCTTCTTGCCACCCAGGGCGAGCCCGGCGGCGAGGGTGACCGCGTGTTGCTCACAGATCCCGGTATCGATGACACGCTCGGCGTCGACTTCTTCGAGCTCGGCGAGCCCGGTCGACGAGATCATCGCCGCAGAGATCCCGATGATGTCGTCGTCGGAACCGGCGAGGTCGGCGACGGCTGCTCCTGCCACATCGGTCAGTTTCAGGCTGTTGCTCGTGGGCCGGCCCGACGAGACGTCGAAGAGGCCCACACCGTGCAGTTTGTCGACGACATCCTCGATCGCAGGCGCATAACCCTTGCCCTTCTCCGTGATGACGTGGACGATGGCGGGTTCGCCGAACGACTTGGCGTGTTCGAGGGTTTCCTCGAGCGACGCCAGATCGTGGCCGTCGATGGTGCCCGAATACTTGAGCCCGAGCGCATCGAAGAAGGTATAGGGCTGGACGAGCTGTTTGAACGACTCCTTCACCCTCCGAGCCAGTTCGTCGGCGGTGTCACCCACCGCGGGCAGCGACCGCAACTGGCGGCCGATCGCCTTCTTGAGCCGTTCGTACCGCGGATCGAACCGGAGGTGCGCCAGCGCGGCGATGCCCCCGACCGTCGGCGCGTAGGAGCGGCCGTTGTCGTTCACGACGATGATGAGTCGAGACGGCCGCCGCACGGCGATGTGGTTGAGAGCCTCGTAGGCCACTCCGCCCGTGAGCGCACCGTCGCCGATGACGGCGATCGTGTAAGCGTCGACACCGTTGGCCTCATTGGCCAGGGCATTGCCCAAGGCGTACGACAGTGACGTGGAGGCGTGGCTCGACTCGATGAAATCGTGCTCGGATTCATCGCGCGACGGGTAGCCAGACAGACCCCCGAGCTGGCGCAGCCCATCGAACTGGTCCTTGCGACCGGTCACGAGCTTGTGGACGTAGGCCTGGTGTCCGACGTCCCACAGGATCTTGTCGCGCGGGCTCTCGAACACTCGGTGCAGCGCCAGCGTCAGCTCCACGACACCCAGATTGGGAGACAGGTGCCCGCCCGTGCGCGAGATTCGATCCACGAGGAACTCCCGGATCTCGGCGGCCAACTGGTCGAGCTCCTCGTAGTCGAGGTTGCGCACGTCGGCCGGTTCACCGATGGAATCGAGGATTGGGCGGTTCATGAGACGATGACAGATTACCGATCGAACGGCCGAACCGTCATTTCAGCCCCAACAGTGCCGGCTCGGATTCCAGTGGCCCCAGCCTCCGCCTTCGTACACGAGCCACGCGGCTGCCGCGACGTTGGCGACGGGATCGAAGATGTCTGCCTCGCCCAACCCGGCTTTGATGGCGCGCGCCTCCCACAGCGATCCGAGATGCTGGAAGAGTCCAGACGCCGTGGACCGCGGATTCTTGGCGTTGGGATCGCCACCCGACTCGCACCGGATGACCCGAAGGGCCTTGTCGACGTGTTCCGGGCGGAAGAACTGCTCGAGCAGCGGTCGCCAGTCGGCGGCCCGCTGCGGGTCGACGGGGATCAACCCGATGAACGGCTCGGCGACGCGCGGATCGGTGACGCACACGCCACCGAACGGCGGGGCGCAACCGAACCAGGCTTCAACCGGCAGCGCGGGGTCCGGGTCGGGAAGTGACTCGCGCGCCGGTCGGTCGGTCACCTCGGCGGGTGTGACCGCGGGCGGAGAGGGCAGGGCCGCCAGGACCTGCTCAAAGGGAAGCGTGAGGGCCGCGGAGGCCTGTCCGAGTTCGGCCGAGTTCGCCGGCGGCCCGAACGGGACGACGAGAGCGAACACGACGAGCGACGACGCAAGACGACGCATGGTGGTTCCTTTCGGAAGGGAGGTGCCGGGCTGAGCCGGCAGATACCCCAGGGGGTGTCCAAAAGGTTAACGAACCGCCTGCACAAAGCCAAGTTCATCGTCGGCGTGTGCGGAGCCCCAGCCGCCGCCTATTCCGAACGGTGCGCAGCTCCGCAATGGAGGGCTGTCCGTCGGCGTGTGCGGAGCCCCAGCCACCGGCTATTCCGAACGGTGCGCAGCTCCGCAATGGAGGGCTGTCCGTCGGCGTGTGCGGAGCCCCAGCCGCCGGCTATTCCTTGATGTACGGCTGTCCGTCGGCGGCTGGGGGGCGCGACTTGCCGACGACGCCGGCCACGACGATGACCGTCGCGATGAACGGCGCCATCGACAGGAACTCGGACGGAATCGGCGTCTGCAACACCGCCAGCTTGCCCTGCAACGAGTCGGCGAACCCGAAGATGAGTGCCGCGGCGAGACCCCCGACCGGGTGCCAGCGCCCAAAGATCATGGCCGCCAGGCCGATGAATCCGCGCCCGCCCGTCATGTTCTCGTCGAATCGCCCGACCGACCCGAGCGTGAACCAGGCGCCGCCGAACCCGGCGATCATGCCGCCGAGAATCACGTTCAGGTAGCGCAATCCATACACGTTGACGCCCAGCGTGTCGGCAGCCTTGGGGTGCTCCCCCACGGCCCGGGAACGGAGGCCCCAGCGCGTCTTGAACAGGCCAAACGTGACGGCCGCGATGAGAATGAACATCCCGTACACGAAGATGTTGTGTTGGAACAAGACCGGGCCGAGGAACGGGATGTCGGCGAGCAGCGGGATGTTGATCGTCGCGTAGATCGGGGCGTTGTTGAGCGACGGGTTCTCGACGAGCACCTGGGCGGTCAGGAACGACGTGAGGCCGAGTACCAGAATGTTGATGACGACGCCGGCGATGATCTGATCGACCCGGTACCGAATGGCCAGCACTGCCAGCAACGCCGACAGCACGCCGCCGACGATCACCGCGGCCACGAGACCGACGAACCCGTTCGTGAGCGAACCGACGAGCGCCCCGGTGAAGGCTCCGCCCAACAGCATGCCCTCGATGCCGATGTTGATGACCGCCACACGTTCACACATCACACCGGACAGGGCCCCGAGCGCGATCGGGACGGCCCGGATGACGGTCGTCTGGAGCATGCCGACGAGGGAGAACGATTGTCCCGCCGCCGCCCACGTCAGGAACGAGAACACGAACAAGGCGAGGCCGATGCCAACGATGAGGTTGGCGCGCCGCACGTTGGCTCTCGCCAGCTGGATGCCGCCCATGAACGCCAGCACGACCGCCATGAGGTACGACGTCGCCGCCGAAGGAACGACGAGATCCGGGAAGTCTGCGAACCGGTCGCCGGGACGGGTCAGTCGAAACGTCGAGTCCCCTTCGACGCCGGTGGCGAACAGCCACAGGACGGCGCCAGCCATTACCAGAAGCACGATCCCGACGATCCGCGCGCGCCGTACCTCGGCCGGCGTGCGGACTTCGATGACCGGAGCGACGGCGGTGGCGGTCATGTCGCCCACCCCTTCGTGATCTGTTCGGATTCGGTTCCCACCTTGACCCGGTAGATGCCACGGATGAGCGCCGGAGCGGCGATGAACACGATGATGAGCGCTTGGATCACCTGGATGATGTCGATGCCGACC
>JBFKPQ010000142.1:0-6229 GCA_041628225.1 Acidimicrobiia bacterium
CGCACCGACTGCTCCGAATGCAGCCACTCGCCCTCCACGTACGGCGACAGGGCATCTTCGCCGGTGTGCCCGAAGGGCGAATGGCCCACGTCGTGACCCAGGCAAATGGCTTCGGTCAGGTCCTCGTTGAGGCCGAGCGCGGCGGCCATCGACCTGCCGATCTGCGTGACCTGCAGCGTGTGGGTGAGTCGGGTGACGAAATGGTCGCCCTCCGGGTTCATGAACACCTGCGTCTTGTGCTTCAGCCTGCGGAACGCCTTCGAATGCAGGATGCGATCCCGGTCGCGCTGAAAGACGGTGCGATACGGGTCGTCGTCCTCGGTGACCGCTCGGCCCTGAGACTTCGACGAAAGCGTGGCGGCCGGGGCCAGCAGCTGCCCCTCCAGCTCTTCCCGCTCGGAGCGAGTCCGTCGAATCATCGACGACATCAGACGAGACGTTCGCGCAGGCGAGCCGAGATGTAGTCCATCGAGGCCACGACAATGGCGATGGCCAGCATCTGCGCGGCGGCCTTCCGGTAGTTCAGCAGGTTGATGTTCTGTTGGAGCAGGAAGCCGATACCGCCGCCACCCACGAAGCCGATGATCGTCGACATGCGGACGTTGATGTCCCAGCGGTACATGGTGAAAGAGATGTACGGCGGCACGATCTGAGGTACGACCGCGTACACGACCGTCTGGAGGCGAGTGGCGCCGGTCGCACGGACGGCCTCGAGGGGCCCGGCGTCGATCGACTCCACCTGCTCCGAGTACAGCTTCGCAAGCGCCGCGGTGGTGTGGAGCGCCAACGCGAGCGAACCGGCGAACGGGCCGAAACCGACCCACACGACGAACACGATGCCCATCACGAGCGGTTCGATGGAGCGAAGCCCGTTGAACGTCGTCCGGGCGATGTAGTAGATGACCAGGCCGATGCCGATCGAGTCTTTTCGATAGGCGCGAACTCCGATGTACAGGCCGATCAGCGCGCCGGCAACGACGGGAATGGTCACTGCCGATCTCACCGTCTCGAACTGATAGAACCAATTGACCAGCTGGCCGATGAGATAGCCCCAGACGGCGCCCGCGATGGTGAGCAGTGCGATACGGAGGATACGGATGGTTCCCATCGGGATGCGGTTGCGCAGCCCGTAGCCGATCTTGTTGGCCAGGTTCGCGAAAATCCCGGCGCCCACTAGCGCTCCGATCACGACCATGCCGATGTCGATGATCTCGCCGACGCTGGCAGAGAACCGGCCCATGAAGGCGAAGGCGCCCAGCCGGTCCTCGAGCCAACCTCCAAAGATCTGGGTGATGCGCGAGAGGAAAACGAGCGACCCGAACCCGCCGACGACGGCCAGCAACAGGTACCCGTACCGCTTCAGCATGTCGGTGGTCGACGCTTCGCCTCGCTCGGGCTTCTCGACGGCGCGCCGTGTGAGCCACAGCGTCGCCGCGGGAAGGACGATGAGGAAGAGCAGGCCCAGCCAGGCGTTGCGGTCGGCCAACTCACCCAAGTCTCGAGCCCGGATGGCGATCCAGGCGCCGAGGCCCGCCCCGGCGGGGATCGCCACGAGCACGAGCGACAGGTTCGTCACGGTCGTCGAGATGTCTCGCATGAGGTTGCGAGCCGCCAAGAAGCTCAAGGGGACTGCGAGGATCGTGCCGGCCGTCGTGGCGAGCAATGCCAAAAACACGGTTTCGACGATCTTGTCCCAGGTCTCCAAGGCGTTCTCTGACAGCCGTGGCGACGGCGCGAACAGATCGCCCATCGTGGTGGCCGTGAAGCGCGTGTTCTCGGTGTCGTCGTAGACGGCCACTTCCCAGTCGGCCAGTTCCGACCCTGCCGGTGCAGCCACCGTGATCGTCCACGGTTCCTCCACAAGGTCGAACGAGGAGATGAAGATGTCGGCGCCGTCGCCGGTGGCGTCTTCCGTGAACTGCTGGGTTGGCGAAGTACCGATGTCGAACGACAACGATCCCTTCGCGGGGCCAGAGCCTGGCACGAGCTCGCTGCCGAGACTGAGCAGTTGTTGGAGGTCGCCGCCGCCGTCGATCAGCGCCACCAGACCCGGGCTGCCCACCCTGCCCTGGCGTACCTCGACCTGGAGCATGCCGGACTCGGGTACCACTCCCAGGTCCTCGACGCCGTTGTTGTTGGTGTCGTTCCACACGTCCACCCGATCGGTCCACGTGCCGACCCGCACCTTGGTGACGGCCTGTATCGCTTGCGGTTCGTCCGACTCGCGATCGGGGATTTCGGCCGTGGTGGTGAAATGCCCTTCGGCATCGGTTTCGAAACGGGCGAGCGGCAAGCTGATGGCGAACTCGGAGTTCGGGATGAAGTCGAGACCGGCCGAGGCATTGGGTTCGAAACCGAAGCCTTCGATGGTCACGGTGTCGCCCGGTGCCGCGCAGGAAGGCGTGACCACCAGGTAGGTGTTCCCCTCGGGTTCCGGTGTGGCGGGATCGGTTCCGCACGGCACCGAGATGGGGACCATGACGGTCACCTCGTCGAAGTCGTACGTGGTCAGGTCGGGACGCGCCAAGGCACGGAGGATGCGATAGAGCTGCTCGCGACGGTCCTCGTTGCGAACCTGACCGAGGTCGACGTCGGTGGTCTCGAAGCCGAAACCGTACACCACGAGCGCGACGATGATCGCCAGGCCGAGCGTCAGCCAGCGGCGCATCCGCCGCTGGTCGTTCTCCGGAGGTTCGGTGACGTCAGCCAACGCGCTCGGCCTCCTGCCCGTAGATCGCCTCGAACTGGGCATCGTCGATCTGTTCGGGCGTTCCCTCGAACACGAGCTTGCCTTCGTTGAGCGCGATCACGTGGTCGGAGTAGCGGTGCACGAGGTCGAGGAAGTGGAGGGAGCACATCACCGTGACACCGTCCTCGGAGTTGATCGACTCCAGGTACTGCATGATTGAATGCGCCAGCACCGGATCGAGGGATGCAACCGGCTCGTCGGCGAGGATCAGATCGGGCGACTGCATCATGGCCCGGGCGATCCCCACCCTCTGTTGCTGGCCACCGGACAGTTCGTCGGCGCGGGCGTTGGCCTTTTCCTGGAGCCCGACCCGCTCGAGTTGGCGCATCGCCCGCTCGAGGTCGTCCTTCGAAAAGCGGTTGACGAGGCTCAATGCCGGGTTTGTGTAGCCGAGTCGGCCGGCCAACACGTTCGTGAGGACCTTGGAACGCTCGACGAGGTTGAAGTGCTGGAACACCATGGCGATCCGACGTCGAATCCGACGGAGATCCTCTTGCGATGCCTTGGTGATGTCGACGCCATCCCACGTGATGCGACCTTCAGTGGGTTCGATGAGTCGGTTGATACAGCGCAGCAGCGTCGACTTGCCGGATCCGGAAAGTCCGATGACCGCCAGGAAACGACCGTCGGGGACTTCGAAACTGACGTCTTCGAGGGCGAGGACACCACCGTCGTAGATCTTCGTGAGGTGTTCGACCTTCAGCACGCGGCGATCCCTACCTGTTGCTGCCCAGCGTCCACCCGCATATTCAAGCCGCTCACCGTCGGTTCCGCCCAATCCGGCAGACGCGGAGAGGGGCGGCCGGAGCCGCCCCTCTCGACTACGTCTGAGCGGGATGCTCTAGAAGTCTTCGATCGAGTAGCCGAGCGCCTGCAGCAGGGCACGGATCGAGTCGAACTCGGAGTCGTTGGTCGGTGCGATTCCGCTCCAGCTGTAGGCGTCAAACGCCGTCGAGAACCCCTCGGGGTCGCTGTCGGCGAAGTCCACCATGGCGGCGATGATCATGTCCTTGACGTCGCCCGGGAAATCCGGACCGAACGCCACGCCGTCATTCGGGATCGGATCGGACAGCGTCACGATCTTCACCTTCTGAATGACGTCCGGAGCTTCCTCGCGGATGTTCCGGCGGGCGTCGCGCACCTCGTAGGTGTCGCAGACGAGGTCTCCCTCACCGAAGGCGCCGTTCTCGGTGGCGTTGATGCCGCACGACGCGACGAGATCGGCGGGGACGTCGGCGTTGTTGGGATCGCCGTCCCACAGGTTGTTGCGATCGACGTCGATCGGCGGGCTGTAGAACGTCGTGCCGAAGTCGGCCTCGCCGTTGTAGACGGCCCGAGCAACTTCGGTGTGGCCACCGGCCTCGAACGAGTCGGTGATCTCGATGCCTTCGGCCGTGAAGATGCCGGACGGCACCAGGAAACCCGACGTCGACGTGGCATCCGGGTAGGCCCACTTCAGGCCGGCCAGGTCGTCGAGCGAGTCGATGTCGGAGTCACGGCCGACGATGAACTGCGTCCAATACACGTCGTAGCCGAAACGAATCGACTTCAGTTCGATCTCCACTCCACAGAGCTGGTTGGCGAGCACATATCCCTGGGCAGGGATGAAGCCCATCGTGTTCTCGGGCGACGAGCACATCTCTTCGATCGTGGCGGCGTACGACGAACCGACGCTGACCTCGAATTCGAGGCCGGTGGCATCCGTCAGGGTCTGGTCGAGCAGTTCACCACCGGCGATGATGTCATCGGCCGACACGGACGGAACGAACAAGACCTGGATCGGGTTCTCAGCGGATCCGACAGCCGGGGCCATCGCTTCGGTCGTCGTGGTGACCATCGCTTCTGTTGTCGTGGGGGCGGGTGCCGCCGTCGTAGCCGGCGTGGTGTCTGCGACCGTGGTATCGGCCGTATCACCGCCACACGCTGCGAGTACGAGCGTGAGGGCCGCCAGCAGGCTCACCCATGTTCGAGTCTTCATGGTTCTTACGATCTCCTTCTCGGCGATCACCGGGGGTGTCCCGGCCGCCGACCAGGCTAGCGCCCGAGAGGGCGCCCGCGTCCATCCGGACGGGCGGTCACACGGCGATCACATCCGGCACCCTGCGTGAGGTTGGAAAGGACTAGTCACCTCGGTTGCTCCAACATTGGTTCGCGAGCTTTTCTGGAGATCGTCGATACCGCCTCATCGGACAACGACCGGCTGGGAGACCCGTCATGGCTACGAATTGGAGCATCCGCCGCCGCTTGGGCGACCTCACGGCCGTCGCCGTTGCGGTCGTCTTGGTCATAGCCGGCCTTGCGACCACGGACAGTGATGCGTTGGTTCCGCTGAGCATGGAATCGCCGACCGCCGAGACAGCCGACGTCGCCGAATATCCCGGAGCGCTGCATTGGATCACGGACGAGATCACGGCCGCAGACGAGTTCTGGCAGAGCGGCTACACCGGTGCGGGAGTCGGCGTCGCCGTCATCGACACCGGAGTCGCCAAGGTCCCCGGGTTGGGCGGCCAGGTCATCGATGGCATCGACTTCTCGTTCGACCGCTTCGCGTCTCCGTTCGTCGACAAGAACGGCCACGGAACGCACATGTCCGGCATCGTCGCTGGCCGAGATGCCGGTACCGATCCACTCGATGTCGACTCCAGCACCTTCGCGGGGATGGCGCCCGGGGCGCATATCGTCAACGTGAAAGTGGGAGCCGGAAACGGTGCCGTGGGCGTCGGGCAGGTCGTGCGAGCCATCGACTGGACCATCGCCAACCGCGATGCCCACGATATCGGTGTCATCCTCCTCGCCTACGGGACGAACTCGGCCCGCAGTCGCGTCATCCACACGCTCGACCTCGCCGTCCAACGAGCCTGGGACGCCGGCATCGTCGTGATCGTCGCGGGTGGCAACGACGGACCGGGACTCCCACTCCGACACCCCGCAACGAACACAAGTGTGATCGCGGTCGGCTCGGCCGACGGCAACACGACCTACACCACCGACGACGATGTCGTATCCAGTTTCTCGAGTTGTGGGACCACCGCCCGCCACGTCGACCTCGTCGCTCCTGGCAAGTCCGTTGTCAGCCTGCGTTCGCCCGGCTCGGCATCAGAACTCGCCAATCCGAATGCGCTGGTGGGAGATCGATTCATCCTCGGATCGGGTAGCAGCCAGTCGGCTGCCGTCGTCGCTGGAGCGGCTGCACTCATCATCGACCAGCGGCCCGGGATCACCCCCGATCAGGTCAAATCCCTGCTGGTGGATACCGCACAGGCCATTCCCGGCGCTTCCACCACGTGCCAGGGCGCCGGCATGATCGATCTCGGCACGGCCCTCCGCGCCGCAACGCCCGCGGCGACCCCCGTTGAGGCGCCTGTGGAGGCTCCGGTTGAGGCGCCTGTGGAGGCTCCGGTTGAGGCGCCTGTGGAGGCTCCGGTTGAGGCGCCTGTGGAGGCTCCGGTTGAGGCGCCTGTGGAGGCTCCGGTTGAGGCG
>JBFKPQ010000143.1:0-6174 GCA_041628225.1 Acidimicrobiia bacterium
CCGAGCAGTGGCACATGGTGCAACCGAACTGGCCGAGCGACTTCGTCGGATAGGCTCGCCGGCGTGCAGATCCTCCAAGTCTGTCCGTACGCACTCGACGTACCCGGCGGCGTCCAGGACCAGGCGCGCGGCTTGGCTCAGCACTTCGAGCAACGCGGACACCACGTCCGGCTGATCGGGCCGTCGCACGGAGCGGGTCGGGTCGTCCGAGTCGCGGCCAACGGGTCGGTCGCCCCCATCGCCGTCACGCCGGGGGCGTTTCAGAAGGTGACCGCAGCCGCGAAGGGCGCCGACATCGTCCATGTGCACGAGCCGCTCATGCCCGTCGTCGGTTGGGGAGGACTGGCACAGTCCGCACCCAAGGTTCTGACGTTCCATGCCGACCCCTCGAAAGCGATTCGGGCGCTGTACCGGGGTGGCCGCGGCCTGATTCGTCGCCGCTTGCGCGCAGCTGCGGTGGTCGCCGTGAGCGAGGTCGCGGCATCCGCCGTGAGGAATCTGGGCTTCGAACCAAACATCATCCCCAACGGTGTCGACGTGGGACACCAGCCCGGCCCCGGCGACACGTCCCAGGTGGTCTTCGTGGGTCGGGACGATCGGCGCAAGGGACTCGACGTGCTGCTCGCGGCCTGGCGGCAGGTGAAAGTCAAGCACCCCGAAGCTCGGCTGGTCGTCGTCGGTACCGACCGCTCGCCGAGCCCGGGAGTCGAGTATCTGGGTCGCCTCGACGCAGCCACCAAACTCGCGACGCTCGAGGCGGCAGGCACCTTGTGTGCCCCGAACCTGGGAGGCGAGAGCTTCGGCATCGTCGTCGCCGAAGGGATGGCGGCCGGTTGCGCGATCGTGGCATCCGACCTGCCTGCCTTCCGAGCGGTCGCCGGCCCCGAAGCCGTCTTCGTAGAACCGGGAGATCCCGCCGCTCTCGCGGCGGCGCTCGACGAGTTACTGGCCGATCCCGATCGCGTAGGGACGCTCGGCGCCGCGGCGCGGCGCGCCGCGCAACGGTTCGACTGGGGGGCGGTGACCGACGCCTACGAAGACCTCTACGACATGACTCGTCGTAGGGCAGGCGCCTGACTACCTTTACGTGATCTCCTAGCTTCGAGGTTCCCATGCAGCGATCTCTTGCGGTGCTCGCCGCCCTGTTGCTGGCCCTGACGGCATGCGGCGGCGATGACACGGCCGCCACGTCGACCTCGGCGCCGACGACGTCGACCACCTCAACGACGGTGACGACCGTTCCGCCGGTCACCACGACATTGGCGCCGGTGGGACCTGTGTGGCCGCTCACCGGCGAGGAGGTCGCCGACGGAACCGAGGGAGCCAAGGTCCTGGTCGCCAAGATCGACAACACGTCGAATTCGCGTCCTCAACTCGGCCTCGATGCCGCAGACGTCGTCATCGAAGTCCTCGTCGAAGGCGGTATTCCTCGCCTGCTCGCCTTCTTCCAGTCTGACATTCCCGACGAACTCGGTCCGATTCGGTCGGCACGAGAGGTGGATCCGAAGCTCCTGCAGCCGTTCGGAGCGCTCTTCGCTCACTCGGGCGGCCAGAGCCACGTCGTGTCGGCGGTCCGCGAGGTCGCCGCCGATGTCGGCCACCCCAACTTCGGCAATGTGGCCTATTACCGGGCGCCGGACCGGCCGTCCCTCTACGACCTCATACTCCGTACCGACGATGTCCTCGACGAGGACGCGCCGCCCGCCCCCCTGGGCCATTGGTTCACCTTCGGACCGGCGCCCGAGGGCGGGGAACAGGCGCTGTCGGTCGAACTCCAGCAGTCGACACTCAACATCGTGAACTACCGGTATTCGGCGTCCGACGACGGGTATCTCCGGTTCAACGGTGAAGACCCGCACGTGGCCGTCGGATCGGGCCAGCTGGTGGTCGACAACGTCGTCGTACTGTACGTCGAGGTGATCGACACCGGCCGGACGGACTCGTCGGGAAGCAAGGTGCCCGACTACGAGGTGTTCGGAACGGGCGACGCGGTCGTCTTCCGTGACGGCAAGGCGTACGAGGCCGTCTGGGAACGGAGCGATCCGCGCAGCTTCTTCATGCTGCGCGGCCCGGCCGGCGCCGAGATCGCCCTCGGGGTGGGTACGACCTGGATCGAGCTGGTCCCGGTGGGCCGGCCCTTGACCTGGCAGTAGACTCGGTCATGGAAGGCAAAGGAGACCACGTGGAGCAGGCCACCGATCGAGTCAAGCGAGGACTCGCCGAGATGCTCAAAGGTGGCGTCATCATGGATGTCGTCACTCCTGAACAGGCGGTCATCGCCGAGGAAGCCGGTGCGGTGGCGGTCATGGCACTCGAACGCGTGCCGGCCGACATTCGTGTCCACGGCGGCGTCGCCCGCATGTCCGATCCCGACATGATCACCGGCATCATCGAAGCCGTTTCTATCCCTGTGATGGCGAAGGCGCGCATCGGCCACTTCGTCGAGGCGCAGGTCCTCCAGGCGCTGGGTGTCGACTACGTTGACGAGAGCGAAGTTCTCACTCCCGCGGACGAGGACCATCACATCGACAAGTGGGCGTTCACGACGCCGTTCGTGTGTGGTGCCCGCAACCTCGGTGAGGCGCTGCGGCGCATCGGTGAGGGTGCCGCCATGATCCGCACCAAGGGAGAGGCCGGTACTGGCAACGTCGTCGAGGCGGTGCGGCACATGCGTCAGATCACCGCCGATATCCGCCGGCTCTCGACGATGTCGAGCGAGGAACTCATGGCTGCCGCTCGTGATCACCAGGCCCCGTTCGATCTCGTCCAGGAAGTGGCCGACACCGGTCGGCTTCCCGTCGTGAACTTCGCGGCGGGCGGTATCGCCACGCCGGCCGATGCCGCGATGATGATGCAGCTCGGATGCGACGGCGTCTTCGTTGGTTCGGGCATCTTCAAGAGCGGCAACCCGGCGGTCCGGGCGCGGGCCATCGTCGAAGCGACGACGTACTACGAGGACCCGGAGATCATCGGCAAGGTGTCCCGCAACCTCGGCGAAGCGATGGTCGGGATAGAGATCAGCGACATCCCCGAGTCGGAGCGATACGACCGACGCGGCTGGTGATCCGGTGATCGGAGTCCTGGCCCTCCAGGGCGACGTCCGTGAACATCGTCGCGCCCTCGGAGAATTGGGTGTTGAGTCGATCGGAGTCAAGAAGGCCGATGCGCTCGACGAGATCGACGGCCTCATCATCCCGGGCGGCGAATCGACCACGATCGGCCGGCTCGCCACGCTCTACGGCCTGATCGACCCGCTCCGCAAACGCATTGCCGATGGTCTGCCCACCTTCGGCACGTGTGCCGGTCTCATCCTCCTCGCTCGGGCTGTGACGGCAGGAACCCAGCCACTGCTGGGACTCTTGGACGTCGAAGTTCGCCGGAATGCCTTCGGCAACCAGAACGACTCGTTCGAAGCCGACTTGGAGGTCTCCGGACTCGACGACCCGTTTCGGGCCGTCTTCATCCGCGCTCCGTGGGTCGAAGAGGTCGGCTCCGACGTCGAGGTGCTCAGCAGCTGGGCCGACCATCCGGTCATGGTGCGGCAGGGCAATATCATGGCGTCGGCGTTTCACCCCGAGCTGACGGACGACACGCGGGTTCACGCCATGCTGGTCGACATGATCGAGGAGCGCTGATGGCAGGCCATTCCAAGTGGGCGAACATCAAACACCGCAAAGGCCGGCAAGACGCGGCCCGCGGCAAGCTGTTCGCCAAACTCGTCAAAGCCATCGAGGCCGCCGCGCGGGCCGGCGGGGGAGACCCAGCGGCGAACGCGGCGCTGTCCACCGCCATCGACAAAGCCAAGGCGAGCTCCCTTCCGAACGACAACATCGAGCGCGCCATCAAGCGGGGGATCGGCGAGATCGAGGGTGCCGACTACGAAGAGATGTTCTACGAGGGGTACGGTCCGGGCGGCGTGGCCGTGTACGTCCAGGTACTCACCGACAACCGAAACCGGGCGTCGTCGGATGTGCGCGCCGCGTTCTCCCGCAACGGGGGGAGCCTGGGAGAACCCGGTTCGGTCGGCTACCTGTTCGAACAGAAAGGGTACGTGCTCGTCACGGGAGACGAAGACGATGTCATGCTCGCCGCACTGGAAGCCGGCGCCGAGGACATCCGCCCGACGGGCGACCAGTTCGAAGTCATCTGTGCGGCCTCGGACTATCCGACGGTGCGAGCCGCCGTCGAGGCCGCCGGCCTGGCCATCGAGGCGGGCGAGGTGACCCAGCTTCCGAAGACCACGGTGCCCGTCGATGAATCCACGGCTCCGAAGGTCCTCAGGCTCGTCGACGCGCTGGACGATGTCGACGACGTCCAGCAGGTGTTCTGCAACTTCGACATCTCCGACGACGTGATGGCTTCTCTCGACGTCTGATCGCATCCGAGCAATCCACAGTCGAGTCACCGGCGTCGACTATCGTGACCAAACATATGTTCGTTTTGGGAATCGACCCCGGACTCACTCGAACCGGGTACGGCGTCATCGAGTCCAACCGGTCGGGTTCGGCATTGCTGAGAGCGGTTGGCGTGGTGCGAACCAGCCCCGATCACCCGATGGCCGAGCGCCTCGCCGAACTCTTCGACGACTTGTCGGCGATCATCGCTGAACACGAACCGGCCGTTCTCGCCATCGAATCGGTATTCGTCAACCAGAACCTCCAGACCGCGACCAACGTGGGCCGGGCCTCGGGGGTCGCCATTCTCGCCGCGGCTCGTGCCGGCCTCGACGTCCACGAGTTCACCCCGACGTCGGTGAAGAGTGCCGTCACCGGCTACGGCAACGCGCCCAAAGAACAGGTCCAGAAGATGGTTGCGGCACGGCTCGGCCTGCCGGCAGCCCCCCAGCCGGCCGATGCCGCCGATGCCGTGGCCGTCGCGCTGTGCTATCTCCAATCGGCGCGCATGCGAGCCCTCCGATGATCGGCCGTCTGCGAGGGACGCTCGCCGCCAAGCATCTCGACCGGCTCGTCCTGGACGTCGGTGGGGTCGGCTACGAGATCTATGTGTCTCCGCGCACACTCGCCGACATGCCGTCGGTCGGTGAGGACATCGTCTTGCACACGCACTTGCACGTGCGCGAAGACGCCATGGTGGTGTTCGGCTTCCCCACCGAGGCGGGCCAACAGATGTTCCGCGTGCTACTCGGGGCGCCAGGAGTCGGACCGCGGGTGGCGCTCGCCATGCTTTCGACGCTCGACACCGACGGCGTTCACACCGCGATCGTCACCGAGGACGTGGACCTGCTGGCCACGGTACCGGGCATCGGAAAGCGCACGGCGCAGAAGATCGTGTTGGAACTGAAGTCCAAGCTCGGCGATGTCGTGACGGTCGGTAGCGGCAGTCATGATCGCTCGAAGGTGCGGGAGGCGCTCGAAGGCCTCGGCTACGGACCGTCCGAGATCAGCGATGCCGTCGCCGGGGTGCCGGCCGACCTCTCGGTCGAGGATCAGGTCCGGCTGGCGTTGCGCTCCATGGGCGGTGCGACGTGAGAGAAGAGAGCGTCCTCACCGCAGCCCCGTTGCCCGAAGACGACGTCACCGAGGTTTCCCTCCGGCCGCAGACGCTCGACGAGTTCGTCGGGCAGGACAAGCTCAAGGAGCGCCTCTCGATCTCGCTCGAGGCAGCCAAGAGTCTCGGCAAGCCGCTCGATCACGTGCTCTTGTCCGGTCCGCCAGGATTGGGGAAGACGACTCTCGCGCAGATCGTCGCCAACGAGATGGACTCCCGATTCCGGGTCACGTCCGGACCGGCGCTCGAGCGTCCTGGGGATCTCGCCTCGATCCTCACGAATCTCGACGAGCGAGATGTGTTCTTCGTCGACGAGATCCACCGCATGCCGCGCGCCGTCGAGGAGGTGCTCTATCCGGCAATGGAGGACTTCCGGCTCGACATCGTGTTGGGCAAGGGCCCGGCCGCCCAATCGCTCCGGTTGGAATTGCCGAGGTTCACGCTCGTCGGAGCGACCACCCGCAAGGGCAAGGTGGCAGCTCCTCTGCGAGACCGGTTCGGCATCGTCGACAAGCTCGAGTACTACAGCCCTCCTGAGTTGCGGTTGATCGTGTCTCGCTCGGCGACCATCCTCGACATCCAGGTCACGGAGACTGGGGCAGCCATGGTGGCGCGCCGCAGTCGCGGCACGCCTCGGATCGCCAATCGACTGTTGGCGCGGCTGCG
>JBFKPQ010000144.1:0-6123 GCA_041628225.1 Acidimicrobiia bacterium
GAGACCGGCTTCGTGGAGGTCGGCCAGGAGCCGGTCGAAGTCTGCGAGCGTGCCGTAGTCCGGGTCGACGTCGCAGTAGTCGGCGACGTCGTAGCCGAAGTCGGCCTGGGGCGAACGGTAGAAGGGCGACAACCACACGGCATCCACGCCGAGCGTGCCGGCCAGGTACGGGATCCGCCGGCGAATGCCTTCGAGGTCGCCGATGCCGTCGCCGTTCGAGTCGGCGAAGCTCCGTGGATAGATCTGATACACGACACCGGTCTGCCACCACGTTCCTCGTTCCACGGGCCGAAGGCTACCGGTCGCCGACCGCGACAGCGCCTGGCCCGGACGGCCCGCGCCGGTTTGCCGACGCGGGCGCGCAGCTAGGTTGAGGTCCCCAGCCAGGAGAGACACGTGCTTCAGCGGATCGTGGTCGTGGCCAACCGATTGCCGGTGCGCCGGGTGGGCGATGGATGGGAAACGAGCCCTGGGGGCCTCGTGAGCGCCGTCACCCCCCTGCTCGTCGATCGGCCCGGTAGCTGGGTCGGGTGGACCGGTGACGCCGGACCGGCTCCTGCGCGGTTCGTTCACGCCGGCATCGAACAGGTCCCTGTCCCTCTCGATGAGGACGAGATCGACGGCTTCTATTCAGGGTTTTCCAACGGGACGATCTGGCCCCTCTATCACGACGCGATTCGTCCCCCCGAATTCCACCGGCACTGGTGGCGTCCCTACGTCGCTGTCAACGAGCGCTACGCACACGCCGCCGCCGCGGTCTTGCAGCCCGGCGACATCGCCTGGATCCACGACTATCAGTTGCAGCTGGTACCAGGCATGCTCCGACGTCTACGTCCCGATGTGAAGATCGGCTTCTTCCTGCACATCCCTTTTCCCCCGGCGGAGATCTTCGCTCGCATGCCGTGGCGCGGGGCGATCCTCGACGGGCTACTGGGGTCGGATGTCATCGGATTCCAAACACGGTTGGCTCGCCACAACTTCGCGCGGGCGGTTCGCTACTACACACCCGGCAGGGCGACGACGCGCCTGGCCCAGCATCATGATCGCGAGGTGCAACTGCAGACGGCTCCGATCTCGATCGACACCGAGCGTCTCACATCCCTGGCCGCCACCGAGGAGACCTCCCGACGAGTGGCGAGGCTGCAGAGCGAACTCGGCAACCGGCGCATCATCTTGGGTGTCGATCGCTTGGACTACACGAAGGGCATCGATGTTCGCCTCCGCGCGTTCGACACGCTCCTGGATGAACATCCGGAGTGCCAGGAAGACGTGGTCTTCGTCCAGGTGGCGGTCCCCAGCCGGACCGGCGTCGGCCAGTATCAGAACATTCGCGAGAGCGTCGAGCTGCAGGTGGGTCGAATCAACGGACTACGCGGCACTGTGCACCGGCAACCGGTGCACTACCACTACGGCAGCCTTCCCATCGAGGAACTCATCGCCTACTACGCAGCTGCCGACGTGATGTGCGTCACACCGCTTCGAGATGGCATGAATCTCGTCGCCAAGGAGTATGTCGCGGCGAGACGGGACGATTCTGGGGTGCTCGTACTGAGCGAGTTCGTTGGCTCAGCCGAGGAGCTCAAACCCGCCTTGCTCGTCAACCCCTACGACCTCGACAGGGTGGCCGACACCTTGTGGAAAGCCCTGCACCTGCCCGAGGCCGAGGCGGCTCGCCGCATGCGGCTCATGCGGCGCCGGGTTCGTAGCCACACCGTGTTCGACTGGGCGCGCGCCTGCATGGATGCGCTCACATGACACTCGACCAGGCGCTGAAGCATTTGGCGAGTGCCGACACGCTCCTCGTCGTGGTCGACTTCGACGGCACACTGGCGCCGATCGTCGAGGATCCCGCCCGCGCCAGGCCGGCCAGGGGATCGACCGAAGTGCTCGAGGGGATCGCCGCGCTCGGAGACGTTTCCGTCGCGGTCCTGTCTGGGCGAACATTGGCGGACTTGCGCCGCCTCACCGGAGCGCCACACGGCGTCATCCTCGTCGGAGGTCACGGAGCCGAACTCGACGACGCCTCGCCACAGCTGTCAGACGAAACCACGGTGGTGCTGGACAAACTGACCGCTGACCTCGACCAGATCGTCGAACGTTTCCCGGGCGCGAAGATCGAGCGCAAACCCACCGGGGTGGCGTTCCACTACCGCAACGTCGACAGCTCTGAGCACGCGGGCGCCGCGGCGGCGGCACTGGAACTCACCGTTCCGGAGTCCCTCGTGATGATCCATGGCAAGTGCGTCGTCGAGTGGACCGGATCGGGCATCGACAAGGGAGACGCGATCCGGCAACTGAGGCGCCGGTCGGCGGCCGACGGCGTCTTGTTCGTGGGAGACGATGTAACCGACGAACACGCCTTCGCTGCTCTTGAGCCGACCGACGTCGGGGTGAAGGTCGGTGCCGGCGACACCGCAGCCGCCTACCGGGTTGGCGGGGTCGACGACGTGGTCCGCCTCTTGCGACTCCTGTCGGAGGTCCGACGAATCGCTTCAGACGAGCCCTGAGCCGGCGAGCTGCCGAAGCGCCATGAGAGGAATGGCTACCCACTCGGGCCGGTGATGTAGCTCCCACTGGAGTTCACGTCCGGCCCGATCGAGCATCAGCGCCTCGAGCAGTCGCCTCGCCTCGCTGGGCTCGCTTGGGTTGAAGGTGGCGTCGGCGGTTTCCGCCAGGTAGCCCCCGAGCAATGCCGCGGCAGTCCAGCGGTACCACGTCAACGCGAGAGCCTCGGTGTCATGTCCTGCCGAACGATCGTGCACCACGGCATACACCACGTAATGGAAGGAACGCAGTACGTCCGCGACATCCTGCAGCGGCGAGCGCCGAAGGCGGCGCTCCGACAGCGGACGGCTTCCATCTCCGCCGAAGTCGTGGAAGACGAAGTCATCGCCGGTGTCGAGGACCTCGTCGAGCCGGAGGTCGCCATGGATTCGGGTCACGGAGGCGTGGACCAGGCCGTTCCTCATCCAGTCGATCGACGCGAGCAGTTCCTGCTCGAAGGCGGGATCGGTCACGCGCGGCCGGAGGTCCTGCGAGATCCCCGAGTCGGGTCTCCTGACATCCCGTAGCGCGCGACGAACCGAGGTGCGGACCGACTGGTACAGGGCACGCTGGGAGAGCGTGGAGAACCGTTGCGGACGCAAATCCGGATCATCCTCCCGGGATGACAAGGCCAGGTGCAATTCGCCGATCCGTCGGCCCAACTGACGCGCTCGCTCCCGGGAGGTGCGCAGGAGAGGAGCGTCCTCAGGCTCGGGTTCGACGCCGATGAGATCGAACGGCAACCTCGTCTCGGCGGAGACATCACCAGCGTCCAGACACGCCTCGAGGAGGCTTCGGAAGGTGGTGCGGGCTGCCCCGATGTTCGGCACGTAGGCCTGCACGATCCCGAGCATCGCCCGATCGACGCCCTGGTGGTCGATCCATCCCTCGACGGGCGGATGATTCGTGAACGCGGTTCGGTCGGTCAGGTGGCGGCGCAGCTCGAGATCCGGATTCGGGCCCGACTCGAGTCGTCTCGCCAGCTTGAGCACCAGGTCCTCACCGACGATCACGCGCGTGTGGCCTTCCGAAGCGTCGTGCACCCGTATCCGATCGAATGACGGCAGGTCGATGGCGTCGTGACCCGCCGCGACGAGCCGACCCTCCACCCCTTCGATCTGCCCGCCAGCAACGACGAGTTCGAACATCGCCCGAACGAATGCGGGATGCCACACCTGGTCCACGAGCACCGCCGGATGACCGTCGACCTCGACCTCACCGAGGATGCGGTCCGCGTGCTGCCGGAGGGCTTGGTCGGCTTCGTCGTCCTGGAGCAACGCCAGTGGAAGTACGAAGACCTCACCTTCGCCGTCGAGATACTGAGCATCGACGAGGACCAGGAAACTGCCCGGTCCGAGCATGAAGCGGTCGGAGATCTCGATGGCCCGGAGGCGCTTCCGGCGACCTCCAAACCAGACCTGGCGCCGCAGATAGGTACGGATGACCGCTTCGAGGTCGCCACTGGCATCGTGAAAGAGGGCCTCCGGGCCACCGAGCACGACCAGATGCGACGGGCTGCTGGGTCGACCCAGCTCGGCTCCTTCTTCGACGAGGGCAAACCAGTAGAAGGCGTGGGGCGCCAGTGTCAACAGGTAGGGCAAGTCACCGATGGCCGGAAACGGGTTTCTTCCGAACAAGTCGACGGGCTGTCGACCGGCGAAGGACGAGAGGTCCAGTTCCACATACTGGTTGTGGCTGGAGAGGTTGGCCACGACGAGCACCCTCTCCTCGTCGGTCGACCGAATGAACGCCAGCACCCGGTCGTTGTCGGGATCGAGGAAATGGATGTCGCCGCGCCCGAAGACCGGATGCTGTTTGCGGAGTGACAGAAGCCGGCGCGTCCACCACAACAGTGACGTGGCATTGCGCTGCTGCGCTTCGACGTTGACCGTCTCGTAGTGGTACTCGGGATCGATGATCGTCGGGAAGTACAGCCGTTGCGGATTTGCCGAAGAGAAACCGGCGTTCTTGTCGCTACTCCACTGCATGGGGGTGCGCACGCCGTTCCGATCGCCGAGGAAGATGTTGTCGCCCATGCCGATCTCGTCGCCGTAGTACACGATGGGAGTACCAGGTAGCGACATCAACAGCGCGTTCATCAACTCGATCTCACGCCGATCGTTTTGCAGGAGCGGCGCCAAACGCCTGCGGATACCCAGATTGATGCGCGCCCGACGGTCTTTGGCGTACGTGCGATACATGTAGTCGCGCTCTTCGTCCGTGACCATCTCGAGCGTCAGTTCGTCGTGATTGCGAAGGAACAACGCCCACTGACACGACTCCGGAATTGCGGGTGTCTGATCGAGGATGTCGATGATCGGAAAGCGGTGTTCCTGACGGATGGCCATGAACAGTCGGGGCATCACCGGGAAGTGATAAGCCATGTGACACTCGTCGCCATCGCCGAAATAAGCGATCGCATCCTCGGGCCATTGGTTGGCCTCGGCCAGCAACATCCGATCGTCGAATCGCTCGTCGACGTGGGCCCTGAGCCGCTTCAGTTCCTGATGCGTGGCCGGGAGGTTCTCGCACATCGTCCCCTCTTCTTCATACAGGTAGGGCACGGCGTCGAGGCGCATCCCATCGACACCCATCCCGAGCCAGAAGTCGACGACCTCGTACAACGCGTCTCGTACCGCGGGATTCTCGAAATTGAGATCGGGCTGATGGGAGAAGAACCGATGCCAGTAGTAGGCGTCGGCAACCGGGTCGTATGCCCAGTTGGACGTCTCCGTGTCCGAGAAGATGATCCGCGCGTCGAGATACTTGTCGGGGGCTGGGCTCCATACGTAGAAGTCTCTTTCCACCGATCCGGCTGGGGCACGTCGGGCTCGCTGGAACCAGCCGTGCTGGTCGGATGTGTGGTTCACGACGAGTTCCGTGATCACCCGCAGTCGGCGTGCGTGAGCAGCCTCGAGAAACGTCCGGAAGTCGTCGAGGGTGCCGTAGTCGGGATGAACGGCCATGTAGTCGGCGATGTCATAGCCGTCGTCACGCAGAGGCGACGGGTAGAACGGCAGGAGCCAGATCGCCGTCACACCGAGATCCGCCAGGTAGTCGAGCCGCTCCGTGAGACCGGGGAAGTCGCCGATACCGTCGCCGTTCGAATCTCGAAAGGCGCGAACGTGCACCTCGTAGATGATGGCGTCCTTGTACCAATCCGTTCGTGTGGTCACCTGCGGGATGCTAGGCAACGCCTCGTCGACTCGCCGGTTCGAAGCGGCGTATCCAAGTCACCAATCTGGTCGACGGCGGCGGGCTTTCTTTTCGGCATGGCGTCGCTTCTCGTCCAGACGCCGCCGGCGTGACGCCCGGCTCGGCTTGGTGGGAATCCTCTCGGCCGTACTCCGCATCGATTCGAGAAGACGTTCGGCGAGCCGGCGTCTCGCCAGCTGCCGGTTGCGCCACTGCGAACGCGACTCGCCGACCACCACGACGACCACACCGTCGGCGTGATCGATCTGGCCGAGCATCGTCTGCTGGAGGTCGCTCTCGAACACGGAGGAGCGCCCGAGGTCGTACCGGAGTTCGGCTCTCGTGTTGGATCGGTTGGCATGCTGGCCACCGGGTCCGCCGGAC
>JBFKPQ010000145.1:0-6083 GCA_041628225.1 Acidimicrobiia bacterium
CTCGGGATCATCTGGGATGTGGCCACGTTTTGGCCGCGGTGGTTCCACCCGTGGGCTCCACCGTCGTACGGGGAACGAGCCGTACCGCACCTGATGCGCCGGCTCTCCGTGCTGACCGGTGAGGGTTGCTCCGTCATCGTGTCGGCCCACAGTCAAGGTACCGTCGTGGCCGCGGCCGCCATCGCGCTCTTGCCCGAGGAATGCCGAAGGCACATCGCCGTGGTGACCCACGGCTCGCCGCTCGCCCGGTTGTATGCCCGGTACTTCCCGCAGGTGTTCGCCGTCGACGGCCTCCGCCGGCTGGCAGGTCAGCTGGCCGATGTTCGGCCGGTCCGGTGGCGGAACCTATACCGGTCCACCGACTACATAGGTGGCGCCGTCTTCGGGGAGATCACCGACACGTACGAGGACGTTCGTGTCCCGGATCCGCATGATGCCCGGCCGCTCATGGACGGGGACCCGCGTCCGCGGACCCTGAATCACTCGAACTACTACGTCGACGCCCTCTATCGGTCCACGATCGACGATCTGTCCACCGAGCTGCGGGCGGTCAGAGGTCAGAGATGACGGCGTCGACCACCATCGACGACACCTGTCGGATGGTTTCGTCGAGTTGGTGCATGGCCACGATCGGCACACCTCGTTCGGTGGCCGCCTTCCGAACGTAGCGCTCCAGTCGGCGAACCTCGGCGAACGAATCGAGGTAGCGATCGGGCGAGCGCTGCTGCGAGCGGTCGGCTCGGGTCAGGAAATGCGTTCGGTGCGACTCCGCATCTGGGACGCACAACACCACCTGGCAGACGACGGCGTTCTTGCGCCACTCATCGAGGACGTCGTCGAACATGCCTGGCACGACGTGGACACCTTCGACAACCAGGTCGGACCCTTCATGGATGGCCCGTTCGATGAGTCCTCGCGCGCCGGCGCCGACCATCTCCGCCTGTTGTTGAAACCCGACGATAAGGGGGTCGTGATCTCCGGGGAGGGGGGTCTTCAACGCCTGATGTGCCTCGAAGGACGAAACGTGGACCAGGGGAGCCAGGGAGACGGGCAGGAGATTCCGCATCACCTGCCGGACGGCGTCGGTCGGTATCACCGACGAGATGCGGAGGAGAGCACCGACCTCGCCGGCCACCGTCGACTTCCCGACGCCGGGAGCTCCACCGAGCAACAGAACGATCGGCCGGCCACGCCGCCTTCCCGTCACCCAGGCCTCGTATCGAGTGGCCCGCTCCTCGCCGGCCTCGGCTGCAACGGCCTCCCGATGGATGGCCATGAGATCGGTCACGCCCACTTCGGTGCGCCCCGATCCGCGGAGTCGGGTTTCGACCTCTTCTGCGATGGCGTAGGCCACCTCCGGGTCGAGTCCGGCGACCATCAGCGACGACGCCGCGACACTCTTCGAGAAGGGCAACCGGTTGTCGCTGCGGTCGACGACCCAGATGTAGGAGCTCGGAGCGGACATCAGTGCCACCAACGATAGGCTGCGCACGGTACGATGCGGCCATGCCAGGCCTCACGATCGCCCAGCTGTCCGACATCCACTGCGGTTCTCCGTTCTTCGATCCGAATCTGTTGACGGTTGCCGTCAACGAGGTGCTCGACCTCGACCCCGACCTGGTCGTCATCGCCGGTGACTTGACCCAAGAAGGGTACGCACCCGAGTTCGAGACAGCTCGCGACGCCCTCCGTCCGATCATGGAGCGCCTGACGACCGTGATCGTGCCGGGTAACCACGACTCGAAGAACGTGGGCTACCTGCATTTCCTCGACCACTTCGGCAAGGGTGAGAACGCCGCTTCGCCCGACCGGGCTCACCACCTCAGTTTCGAGGAATACCCGCGACGGGTCAGCGTCGTGGCGGTCGACAGTTCGAAGCCGGATCTGGCCGAGGGCGAGATCGGACGCGGGCGCTATGAGTGGATTCGTCAGCAATACGAGCCCGAAGCCGATCTTCGGCTGTTTGTCATGCATCACCACCTCGTTTCGGTGCCCGGCACCGGGCGGGAGCGGAACATCGTGTGGGATGCCGGCGACGTCTTGGCACTGCTCGAGGACGTCGGTGTGGACATCGTGCTGGCCGGACACAAACACGTCCCGCATGTCTGGCAGGTGGGCGGCATCCTCATCATCAACTCGGGAACGGTGTCCTCCTACCGGCTCCGGGGGTACACCCGCCCGTCCTACAACGTTGTTTACGTCACGGAGACCGAGGTGGAGGTCCGGCTGATGTATCCGGGTTCTGGCCAGCAGGTCGCAGCCCACTACGACCGCGTCGGAACCGAACTCACTCGCAATCCCGATCTAGCGGGCATGTTTTCCAAGGCTGCGTGGAGGTGGTGATGGTCATCAGGTTGTTTCTCTCGGCGGTCGCTCCCAACGACGTCGACGCCATGATCCGCTTGTTCGAAGAGGACGTTCTTCCGGCATTTCGAGCCCATCCTGACTGCCTGGGGATCGATCTGATCCGCGCCGAGAAACCCGGCGCCGGCGGCCTCGTCGAGGGTGGAGTGCTCACGCGGTGGGTGAATGTCGATGCGATGGAGGCAGCCCTGGCGTCTGATTCGATCGTCGAGAGCCAGGCACGAGTGCGATCGCTGTTGCGCCGCGAGCCGCTCCGAAAGGTCTACGAGGTCGTCGCCTGACGGGGGTCGAGTTCGGCGGCCAGCGCAGACAGGCCACCTTCGACCGCGACACGATTGTGGAGGAACGCCACTTCGACGCCACGTTCGAGGGCCCATGGAATGACGTTGTCGACGGCTGCCGCTTTGATTTCCACCACGGCCATGTCGATCTCGCCGACCGACGCGAGATCGGCGCGCAGGCGGGCTCGATCCGACAACGAGTGAACCGTCGATACGGAGGCCACTCCCTGTGACTCGAGCTGCAACCGGATGAACGGCGCCGCGGTGTCGGGAGCCGTCGTGATGACGACGACCCGCTGTCCCACGACCGGTTTCGTCACATCCGCTTCGTAGTGGCCGTCGAAGATGGGGACGTCGGTGTCGGCGCGCCGGACGGCCATGTGGGTTTCGGCTCGATCGTATCCTTCAGGTCCCATCACGAGCACTGCGTCGGCGAGCGCCAGCCGGTACGTACCGAAGTAGCCGGTGAGGTACTCAGGGTCGATCGTCGCGGGCATCACGAGAAGATGGCGATCGGCGGGAGTCGGCGGGATCGCGGTCCCGCTTCCTTCATACAGGAGAAGGTCGGGCCGCAATGACTCGGCGAGCGCAACACCTGCCGCGAAGTTGTGGCGGTCGGTCACCCCGGCGGGTCCAGCACCGCACCGCCAGGTCCCGATGGTGTCGACCTGAGCGAACAAGGCGTCCTCGACGTAGTCCGAAGCAGCATGGAACCCGCGCGAAGCCAACTGCAGGAGCCCGTCGGCGGTCGCCTCGAACTCCCCAGAGCGGAGGAGCGTTGGTTCCTCGGGCCCGCCGCGACCCATCGTCACCATCGCCACCGCGTCACCGGCGTCTCGCCAGAACCTCGCCAGCTCGATGGCGGCCGCCGTCTTGCCGGTTCGCTTGCCGGTTCCGCTCACGGTGACGGCAGGTCTCGTTGCGAACGGTTGGCGGTGTGGCGGGTCGAAGCGGTAACCGGCGCCGCGATACGAGACGCCGCCTCGCAATGCGATGCCGGCCAGTCGAAATCGCATCCGGTGGTCGAGAACCGGTTCGTCGCTCAGGTCGATCAATTCGTCGGGTTCGAGCGTGAGGGCGCGTTCGACGAGTACCTCAGCGGTCGAACCGTCGAGTACGGGGATGTCGAGACGAGGAGTGCCCTCCGTCTTCTCGGTTCCGCCGAGGAACACGGCGGCCACGACGTCGACGCCATCGGCACGCAGTTGCGCGATGGCGCGTTCGGTGACCGGCGGATAGTGCTGCCCGTCGATGAGAACGATGCCTCGAGTGGTGCCTGGCTCCATGACGTGACGCTAACCGTGCCAGGAGATCGATGACCCGATTCGGCCGCCAACCACGCAGCGTGATCGGTAGGTTCGGAACGGAAGGGGCATTCCCGTGAACGAGCTGGTCAGCTCGATTCGTGGCACGCAACATCACGGAAGGGGAACAGGCATCGTGACGGTCTCTCAATCCATGGCACGGCGCACTGGGGTATTGGTCCTGGCACTCTCGTTGGTACTCACGGCGTTGGCGCTCGGCGGCCCTGCCGAGGCGGCCAAGACGCCGAAGGTGGACTTCTGGCTCACCGTGCTGCACAACAACGACGGTGAATCGGACCTCATCAACCTCGGCTCGGGGCTCGAGGACTTCGGCGGAGCTGCGCGTTTCAAGACGCTCGTCGACGACCTCAAGCACCGAGCGACCCATCAGCCGCCCAGTCAGCCGGGCGCCAAACGTGGGGTCATCATGGTCTCGTCGGGAGACAACTTCCTCGCGGGTCCCGAGTTCAACGCGAGCATCGCCAACGGCGTACCGTTCTATGACACCGTGGCCATGGATCTCATCGGCTACGACGCGGTTGCGATCGGAAACCACGACTTCGATTTCGGTCCCGATGTGCTGGAGGACTTCATCCTCGGTTATCAATTCAGTCATCCGCCGTACTTGAGCTCCAACCTGGACTTCTCCGGCGAACCCGGCTTGCAGGCCTTGTTCGATCAGGGCCGCATCGCCAGGAGCATCGTGGTCAAAGAACGCGGCGAGAAGATCGGCATCATCGGTGCGACGACGCCCAATCTGCCGTTCATCTCCAGCCCGCGCAACGTGGGCGTCGGAGCCGACGTCTCCGCAGCGGTACAAGGCGAGATCGACAAGCTCACCGTCATGGGGGTCTCAAAGATCGTCTTGATCTCCCATCTCCAGAACATCGAGGAAGACATCGAACTGGCCGCGACGCTGGAGGGCATCGATGTGATGGTCGCCGGCGGGGGCGACGAACTGTTGGCCAACACTGGTGACCTACTCATCCCGGGCGACGAGGGCGACGTGTTCGGTCCGTACCCGGTGACGGCTACCGATCTCGACGGAACCTCCATCCCGGTCGTGACCACGTCGGGCCAGTACGGCTACGTTGGACAGCTCGTCGTCGGCTTCGACAAGACGGGCAACGTCATCGCCATCGATACCGCGCTCAGCGGTCCGAAACGGGTGGCCGGCGGCGACCACCCCGATGCCGTGCAACCCGACCCGCAGGTCCAAGCCCTCGCCGTCGCACCGGTGGAAGACGCCGTGGCGGCGCTCGCCACGGACGTTCTGGCCGTGTCCGATGTCGATCTCGACGGACGGCGCTCGTCGGTCCGTGGTGGAGAGGCCAACGAAGGCAATCTGATCGCGGATGCGCTGCTGTGGAAGGCGACACAACTCGCCGGCGCCTTTGGTGCCGACACCCCCGATGTTGCGCTCCAGAATGGGGGCGGGATCCGAAACGACTCGATTCTGCCGGCCGGTGACATCACGGCGCTCGACACGTGGTCGATGGTGCCGTTCCCGAACTTCGTCTCGGTGGTCGATCCCATCTCCCGCGAGCACTTCAAGGAGGTCCTGGAGAACGCGGTCGCCTGTACGCAAGGTGCCGACTTTGCGGCCAACCCGAACTGTGGTTCGGGCCGGTTCGCCCAGATCGCGGGATTCTCCTACGTCTGGTCAGCCTCCGGCGTGGGGCAGATCCTCGACGGAGACGGGAACGTCGTCGTGGCGGGCACGAGGGTGCTCGAAGTGGCACTGGACGACGGCACGGTCATCGTGACCGGCGGAGCGGTTGTGGCCGGCGACCCGATCAACGTGGCCACGATCGACTTCCTGGCGCGCGGCGGAGATCAGTATCCCTTCCGTGGGACGCCCTTCACCCGGCTCGGCGCCACCTACCAGCAGGCACTCGCCGACTATCTCGTCGATGAACTCGGAGGAGTCGTGAGCGCGACCGACTACCCGTTCGGCGGCGAAGGCCGCATCACCAGGCTGCCATGAACCTGGCTCGGGGTCGGCCGGACGGCCGGCCCCGAGCTCCGCGGCGTCGAGTATCGCCACTGGTAGAGTCGCCGCCGTGTCTGATACCACGGGGGAAGCAACGGCCTGTCTCTCCGTCGTCATCCCGTGTTACAACGAGGAGGCGAC
>JBFKPQ010000146.1:0-6044 GCA_041628225.1 Acidimicrobiia bacterium
ACCCCGCCGCCGACCGTGTCGACCGCGGACAGCGCACCGGCGATCACGTCGGAGATGGCGTCCGTCGTGCCCGCCACGATGCCGCCGGCTCCCTTGATGACGCCCACCGTCGTGTCCTTGATTTCCGTGACCGTGGTGTCGGCGATCGTGCCGGCACCCTTCACCGTTCCCACGATTCCGTCGCGTACCTTGGAACCGATTTCTCCGACCTTCATGGGTATGACCCTCCTCTCGCCACATCAGCCGAGTGCTGTTGTGTTGCCATTCGGACCCGTTGTATCCACAAAAGTTCCCGAACGTCTCAGGTCCCAGGGTACGCGGCAGAGGGCCTCCCATGGTGTTCCAAGCGCAACGCAAGAACGATGGTGCGTACACCGAGTGGGGCCCAACCAGGGGCTCCACTGGCTTTCGGCTCGTGGCTCGACCGGCTACGGGAGCCAGGCTCTCCAGACCGACTCGTTGTCGGCGACCCACTGCGCCGCCACTTCGGCCGGCTCGTCACCATCGATCTCCACGGGAGGCAGCATGGACAGCTGGTCCTCGGTCGTCAACATGAACGCCTCCAAGAAGGCGTAGACGTCGGGATCCTTCTCCTTCAATTTCGCCGAGGCAGCCTTGAAGAGAACATCCTCGGGATAATCACAATCCACACCACCGTCCCCTGCAGCAGCCGAGGCTCCGCACTCGTCGTTGTAGTCCGGCAAGGCCACGTTGACCAGGTTGTACTTGGCGACGGCGGCGGTCGGCGTCCACCAGTACAGGACGATCGGTTCGCCGGCTGCCACCCGGGCATCCACCTCGGCGACCGTCGCCGGCTCTGATCCGGAGAAGACGACCTGCATGGGCAGGCCGAGGTTCTCGATGATCTGCTCGTCGTATTGGGAGTAGGAGGGATCGGTGCCAAGGAAACGACCCTGGTCACCGGTCTCGGCCGTCGCGAACAGCTTGGCGAGTTCGGCGTCGGCGAACCCTTCCCAGGTCGCCAGCTCCGGATGGTCGTTGACGACGTAGTCGGGCACGAACCAGCCGATCTTGCCGATGGTGCCCAACAGACCGATGTTGTCAACCGATCCGTCGTCGAAGTATGACTGTTCGGCATCGGTCACACCGGACGGCCAGATCTCGAGCACAGCGTCGAGGGTCCCGTCGGCCATGCCCGTGAACATGGCATCGTTTTCGTTGACTGCGACGATCTCGACAGGATTGCCGAGTTCCTGCTCGATGATGACCTTGGCGACTTCTGCGTTCAGACGCGAGGCCGTCCAGGGGTTCACGATCAGGTTGATCTGGGGATTGTCCTCAGCGCCCGAGTCGCCCCCGCAGGCCACTGCGACGAGCGCCAGGGCCGTCAGAACGGCCAACACTCTCTTCGACATGTGTGTTCTCCTCCTTCGCCCGCCCCCTCGGAGCAAGCCTGGCTACATTACCGAGGGATGGTTACCGCCGCAGCACCGCCCCCCGTTCTCGCAGCAACCGGACTGTGGAAGGTCTTCGGGCCGAAGCCCGACCAAGCCATGGCGCTGGCCGCGGCCGGTCATGACCGGCTATCGATCCTCCAAGCGACAGGCTGCACCATCGGGGTCCGGGACGTGTCGTTCGACGTCGAAGCCGGCGAGGTCTTCGTCGTGATGGGTTTGTCCGGCTCGGGGAAGTCCACCCTCATTCGTTGCGTTTCGCGACTCACCGACGTCACCGAGGGAACCGTCAAGATCGACGGCGACGACCTCACTGCGATGGACGAGGACGAGCTCAGGGCGGTGCGACGCCAGAAGCTGTCCATGGTGTTCCAGCACTTCGGCCTGCTCCCTCATCGGCGTGTCATCGACAACGTGGGTTACGGATTGGAGATCCAGAAGATCGGCCGTAAGGAACGGTACGAGCGGGCGATGAACGTCCTCGAAACGGTCGGTCTCGGTGGATTCGAGTATCACTACCCGCAGGAGCTGTCCGGTGGCATGCAGCAACGGGTTGGACTGGCGCGTGCCCTTGCCGTGGATCCCGAGATCCTGTTCTTCGACGAGCCGTTCTCGGCGCTGGATCCGCTCATCCGAAGGGACATGCAAGACGAACTGCTCCGACTCCAGGAGTCGATGCAGCGCACCATCGTCTTCATCACGCACGATTTCGCCGAAGCGATCAAACTCGGAGATCGCATCGCCATCATGAAGGACGGTGTCTTCGATCAAGTCGGCACCGCAGCCGAGCTCATCACGCATCCCGCGACCGAGTACGTCTCGGAGTTCACCAAAGACATCCCCAAGGCCAAAGTGCTCCGAGCGGCTGATGTGATGTCATCGGCAGCCGATGATGAAACGGGCGGGACGGTGCAGGCCACCGACACGATCGAGGACATCGTTCCCCGCCTGCTCACCGAGAGCGGGAGCCTCACCGTCCTCGACGAATCCGGCCACACGATCGGCCGGGTCGATCGGTCGGCTGTCGCAGCCGTCCTCGGGTCGATGGAATGACGGCTACAACGGCGCCGGTCGCCACTGCGGCGGCTCGTCGTTCGGCGGGATGGCTTCCGTGGCTGGGACTCCTGGTGGCGGCCGGGATCGTGCAGGCGATGTACCGAGGCGGAGCATTCCCGGCAACGCTCGACACGTTCTTTTCGGACGCCATGGACGCTGCGGCGGCCTGGGGCCGCGCGAACCGACTGAGCCACCCGCTCTTCACGTCCTTCTTCACGCCGATCACCCGCACACTCGAAGGAGCGATGGAAGGGGTGGAGACCTTCCTCCTCTGGCTGCCGTGGTACGTGCTTCCGGCCGGAGTGTTCCTCGCCGTGGCCCGCACCCGCCCGATCGGCGAAGCCGCGGTCGCGCTGGCAGCATCCGTGTATCCAGGCCTCATCGGCGTGTGGGAAGAGACGATGGAGACGCTTGCCTTGATGGCGATCGCGGTCGGCGTAGCCACCGTGATCGGTGTCCCCCTCGGCGTGTGGGCTGCTCTACAACCGCGGGTCGAGAAGGCGCTCCGTCCGGTCCTCGACATCATGCAGACCGTCCCGGCGTTCATCTACTTCTTGCCCCTGCTGCTCATGTTCGGCGTCGGCAAGGTGAACGGAGCCGTCGCAACCGTGATCTACGCACTCCCGCCGATCGTCCGACTCACCACGCTCGGCCTCCGACAGGTCCCCGCCCAATCGGTCGAAGCCTCTCGGATGTTCGGCGCCACCACCCGGCAGACGCTCTTCAAGGTGCAGTTGCCCGGCGCGCTCCCGTCGATCATGACCGGCCTCAATCAGACCGTCATGATGGCGCTGGGCATCGTGGTGCTGGCGGCGCTCGTCGCCGCCGGGGGGCTCGGGGCGCTCGTGCTCCAGACACTCAACCAGCGTCGAACGGGTCGCGGCATCGCGGTGGGGTTGGCGATCGTGGCCGTCGCGATGGTGCTCGACCGACTCGGCCGGAGCCTCGCCACGAGCCGGCGATTGCGAGACACGAGCCGGCGCCGCACGCTCATCGCATGGGCCGCGGTCGTCGTCGCCACGATCGTGGGACGGCTGGCAGGCTGGGGCTCGTTCCCCGAGGTGTGGACGACCCGCTTGTTCGATCCCATCGACGACGCCGTCGTGTGGGCGAGAGACAACCTCTCGTGGCTGACCCGCCCCATCAACGACTTCGTCGTTGCGGACGTCATCATTCCCGTACGAGATCTCCTGACCGACTCGATCGCCTGGCCCGTCCTCGTGATCGTCCTCTTCTTTCTCGGCTGGCGGCTCCGAGGAATCGGCCTCGGCCTGTTCTGCGCCTCCGCAGCGGCCTACATCGGTCTGATCGGTATGTGGGAGTTGTCGATCGACACGTTCGTGCAGGTGATGACGGCCGTGCTCGTTTCGATCCTGATCGCGGTGCCCATCGGTATTGCGGCGGGACGGAACCCCCGCGTCGAGGCTGCGATGAGCCCGATCCTGGATGGGCTCCAGACGATCCCTTCACTCGTGTACATCATCCCCGTCGTCATCCTGTTCACGGTGGGAGCCGTGCCGGGCATCATCGCCTCGGTCCTCTACGCCATCGTTCCGGGCATCCGTATCACCGCCCTCGGCATTCGTCAGGTGCCGAAAGAGACGGTCGAGGCGTCGCAGGCCTTCGGAGCGACCGGAACGCAGACGATGCTCGGGGTTCGGGTCCCACTCGCCGCCCCGACGATCATGGCCGCCATCAACCAGATCATCATGATGGTCCTGGCCATGGTCATCATCGCCGGGCTGGTGGGCGCCGGCGCACTCGGGTTCGAGACGGTGCGTGCCCTCACCCGCAACGACGTCGGACTGGGATTCGAAGTCGGAACGGCTCTCGCCTTGATCGCCATGGTGCTGGACCGGTTGACCGAGGCGTGGGGCGACCGGCTCCGGCCGCCGGCGGCGACCGCGTGACCTACGACTACGTCATCGTCGGTGGTGGTTCGGCCGGAAGCGCCCTGGCGAACCGGCTCAGCGCCGACCCGGCCAATCGGGTGCTCGTGCTCGAAGCCGGCAGACCCGACTATCGCTGGGACGTCTTCATCCACATGCCGGCCGCTCTTCCGTTCCCGATCGGGAGCCGTTTCTACGACTGGAAGTACGAGTCGGAACCCGAGCCCCACATGGGCGGCCGCCGCGTGTATCACGCACGCGGCAAGGTGCTCGGCGGTTCCAGCAGCATCAATGGCATGATCTTCCAGCGCGGCAATCCGATGGACTTCGAGAAGTGGGCCTCCGAACCGGGAATGGAGCGCTGGGACTACGCCCACTGCCTTCCCTACTTCAAGAAGATGGAGAACTGCCGCGCCGGGGCCGACGCTTGGCGGGGCGGCGACGGCCCCTTGATCTTGGAACGCGGACCTGCCGACAACCCACTGTTCCGCGCCCTGCTCGAAGCTGCCACCGAGGCGGGATACGGACGCACCGAAGATGTCAATGGCTACCGACAGGAGGGGTTTGCGGCCTTCGACAGAAACATCCACCGCAGCCGCCGTCACAGCGCCTCGGTCGCCTACCTACGCCCGATTCGCGATCGGAATAACCTCACCATCGAGACACGGGCGTATGCCACCGGGGTCCGCTTCGACGGAACTCGGGCCGTCGGTGTGGATTACGTCTCGCGCGGCTCGGCACGATTCGCGGCCGCCGGCGAGGTCATCCTCTGCGGTGGGGCGATCAACTCGCCACAGCTCCTCCAACTCTCCGGCGTCGGCAAGGCTGACCACCTCCGTTCGCTCGGCATCGACGTGGTGGCCGACCTTCCGGGCGTGGGCGCCAACCTCCAAGACCACCTCGAGGTCTACATCCAGTACGCCGCGTCCGAGCCCGTGTCGATCGCTCCTGGGCTGGCTTGGTGGCGGCGGCCGTTCATCGGCGCGCAATGGCTGTTCTTGCGAAACGGCCTCGGCGCCACCAACCACTTCGAAGCCGGCGGTTTCGTGCGAAGCAACGACGAGGTGGCCTACCCGAACCTGATGTTTCATTTCCTTCCCATCGCCATCCGCTACGACGGCACGGCACCGACGACCGGCCACGGCTATCAGGTGCACGTCGGGCCCATGAACTCCGATGCCCGCGGATCGGTTCGCGTGACGTCGAGCGACCCACGCCAGAAACCGGCGTTGCGCTTCAACTACCTGTCGACCGAGCAAGACCGCAGGGAGTGGGTCGAGGCCGTCCGTACAGCTCGCGACCTCCTCAGCCAGCCGGCGTTCGACCGCTACAACGGCGGCGAACTCTCGCCCGGTTCATCCGTCGAGACCGACGAGGAGATCCTCGACTGGGTGCGCCGCGACGCTGAGACGGCCCTCCACCCGTCGTGTACGGCGGCCATGGGGGTCGGTCCCGAGGCCGTCGTCCACCCGGACACGCTGGCGGTCCACGGTGTGGAGGGGCTCCGAGTCGTCGACGCATCCGTGATGCCGTACATCACGAACGGGAACATCTACGCGCCGGTGATGATGATCGCCGAAAAGGCCGCCGACCTGATCCTCGGCAACACACCCCTCGCTCCGGAGTACCCCGGCTGGTATCGCCATCCCTTGCCTACCTAACGCTCGTTAGGTAGACTCGGCGC
>JBFKPQ010000147.1:0-6032 GCA_041628225.1 Acidimicrobiia bacterium
ATCGCCCTCATCGGGTTGCTGCCGGAGACCCTCCAGCCAAGACCGAACCCCGGCGAGCATGCTGGACAACCTGTGGGATGAGCCGGACGGCCACCATCGCGGCGAGGGCCGTCCAGATCCCGACCAGATCCGATCGGCTCCCGGCCCAACCCAGGAGCAAGGCGATCGCGACGGCTCCACCGGCGGCGGTGCCCCACGCCAGAAAGCGGAAGCGGGCTGCGCCGAGGTAGACGCCGTCGCCCACGAACAAAAGACCACCGATCGGCTGCATCGCTGCGACCAGCGGGAGGACGCCCACCGCCAGTGCCTCGACGGCGGCGTCGATCCCGAACCAGACACCCAGCCAGGGCCGGATCGCGAGCAACCCGGCCGCGAGAACAACACCCGCCCCAAGACCGAAGAACGCCAGTCGTCGGACGATGGCCTCGATCGCGGCTGTGTCACCCTCTCCGATGGCTTTGGCGACGAGTGCCTGACCGGCCACGGCGAGGGCATCGACGGTCAAGGCCAGCAGCAGCCAAAGCTGCATGACGACCTGGTGGGCAGCCACCGCGTCGACCCCGATCCTTCCGGCGGTCGCCGTGGCGACGGCCAGCGCCACGAGCAACGACGCGGTCCGGAGGGTGATGGTCCAGCCGATGGAAAGGAAGCCGAACAGTTCGCCTCGCTGCACCGATCGCATCCCTCGCCACCGGGTGCGTAGCCGACCGACGAACCACAACGCGCCAACCCATTGGGCGATGGCCGTCGCGGTGGCGGCACCGGCGATCCCCCAGCCGGCCCCGAAGATGAGGAGCGGATCGAGAACCAGATTGACCAGGTTGAGTCCGAGCGTGACCTTCAGCGGCGTCACGGTGTCCTGGAGCCCCCGAAAGGCACCGTTCCCGGCGATGATGACGAGCACCGCCGGGGCGGCGAGCGCGCGAATTCGCAGATAGATCACCGCCTCGGCCTGGACCGCCTCGGGAGCCTGCAGCAGCCGTACCCACCATTCGGCGCCGACTTCGAGCACGAGCAGCGAGACGAGCCCGAATCCGACCGCGACCGCCATCGCCTGCGTGATCGTTCGGTCGGCTGCCCCAAAGTCCCTTCGGCCGAGTGCCTCAGCCACCAAGGGCGTGGTGCCGTAGGCCAGGAAGTTGAAGGCGAAGAAGGCCAACGCGAAGATGGCGCTGTTCACACCGAGCGCCGCGAGCGCCTCTGGCGAGATACGGCCGACGAACGCCGTATCGATGGCAGACACCAGCGGATCCGCCGCCAACGTCCCGAGCGCAGGAAGCGCGAGACGAGCGATCGACCGATTCACGACGGGCCTGGGAGAGGTCGCGCCACGGGGCCTCGAGCGCATCGTGCCCGCCGACCTCGTCGACGATGTTCCGAGCCAGCCACGGCCGGCGATGGTAGCCGTCGCCGCCTCGTCTACGATGCCGCCGTGGACCTGCGCACCGCCCTCGAAGAACACTCGTCCGTCAGTGGGTCGATCGTCAAGGTCGACGGATTCCTCAACCATCGTGTGGATCCCCTGGTCATGGCCGACGTCGGCCGGAGGTTGGCGGCAGCCCTGACCACACTCGACCCGGACGTGATCCTCACCGCCGAGGCTTCGGGCATCCCCCCGGCGGCGGCCTGCGCCGCCGAACTCGGTATTCCCTACGTCTATGCCAAGAAGTACGTGGGCCCCGGGCATCGGTACACGTTTGCGAGAGAGGTTTCGTCTCCGACGAAGGGGACCGAGTATCGCGTCGAGGTCGCCCGCCATGTGCTCGGAGCCGGAGAGAGGGTCGCCGTGATCGACGACTTCCTGGCCGGTGGCCGGACGGCCGCGGCGATGTGCGAAATCGCTGAGGAGGCCGGCTGCGCAGTGGTGGGCGCCTTCTTCGTCATCGAGAAAGGTTTCACGGCCGGCCGGGCCAATCTCGAAGCCCGCGGATGGCAGGTGACCGCGCTGGAGACGATCACCTCGCTCGACGGCGGGACCGTCCATCTTGCGTGACATCGCCGCCCTCGTCGACACGGTCCGGCGCCGCTACGACGACGCCTGTTTCGCATGCGGCCGCGACAACCCCCTCGGCCTGCACCTCGACGATTTCACGTTCGATGAGGGTGTCGTGACCGCACGGTTCCAACCGCGGGCCGAATATCGCGGGACGCCGGGTGTCCTCCACGGCGGTGTGGCCGCGACGGCTCTCGATGAGGTCCTGGTGTGGGCAGGCATCCTCGAACTCGGCTTGATGTCCGTGACCGGTACGTTGGACCTCCGCTACCGGAAGCCGGTCGACGTGACACGGGCGTTGACCGTTCGAGCATGGGTCGAAGAACGACGCGGTCGGCGGTTGCGCCTCGCCGGCGAGCTGACGGACGGCGCGGCGGTCCTGGTCTCCGCGAGCGGGCTCTACCTCGTCACCGATGACGTCTCGGAGCAACTCGCTTGAAGCTTCGCCCATACGCGGCGCTCTTCGTGGCCGCCGTGCTGTTCGGAACGACCTTCGTGGTCATCAAGTCGGCGGTCGAGTCGCTGGATCCGTTGGCCTTTGTCGGTTGGCGGTTTGCCATCGCGGCCGCGGCGCTGCTCGCCCTGGGGTGGCCTCGCGGCCGGCAGGTGTGGACCGACGGAAGCATGGCTGGGCTCGCCCTCTTCGCCGGGTTCGCGTTTCAGACCGCCGGTCTCGTCACGACGACGGCTTCGAAGTCGGCGCTCATCACCGGTCTGTATGTGGTCGTGACCCCGCTCTTGGCGGGAGCCTGGGCGCGCCACGCCCCACGTGTAGCGTCCTTCGGGGGAACGTTGTTCGCTTTTGTCGGCCTCTGGTTCTTGACGGCCGGCGGCACCGACGGTGGCATCGTGGTCGGCGACGTCTTGACGGTTGGCGCGGCGCTCGCGTTCGCAGCGCACATCGTGATCCTGGCGCACACGGCTACCCGCCATCGGCTGGTCCCGTTCACCGGCATCCAGATGCTGACGGTGTCGGTGCTGGCGCTGGCCGGGTCCGCGCTGTTCGAGGGTTTCCCGCTGCCGACCGCGAGCGACGTCCCCGCCCTCGCCATGACCGGCCTGGCGGTCTCGGGCGGAGCGTTTCTGCTTCAGATCTGGGCTCAGGCCCGCGTGGGCCCGACCCAAACGGCCGTGATGCTCACGCTCGAACCCGTTGCGGCGGCGGCGACCGGCGCCATCGTGCTCGGTGAACGTCTGACGAGCCGCGGGTGGTGGGGCGCCGGCATGATCCTGGCATCGATCTATGTCGTGATCTTCGCCACCCCGGACGAGGTGGCTTCCGCAGAAGCGATCAGCGCGACGCCGTGACGCGGTCGTCCCGGATCCGTCGCCAGAGGCGCGTACCGACGCGAATGAGCGCCACGAACACGAACAGGATGAGCACCAAGGCTGCGGAAAGCTCGATGGGCATGGTGTAACCGAACTCGCACTGACCCAGGCCGCCAGGGCACAAACCGAAGCCGTCGCCTCCTTCGGCGAGGTTGATGAGCACGAGCAGGGGAACCGCTGCCACGATGAGAGCGGCGAGCATGACGCCGAAAAACAAGAATCTGAGGAGGGTCATCGAATGATCCAACGTACGGTAATCGGCTCGCGTTCCCCGGTCGTTACAATCGCCGCGTGACCTACCACGTCGAGGCATTCACTCCGGTCGAAGCTGCCCTTCTCGAACGCTTCGTGACCAACCTCGACCAACCGGTCTTTGCCCTCACCAACCTCCCCGAGGTGGTCAAGGGTGCGCTGTTCGCTCGCTATTCACGGTCGCCCAAGTCGGTCCGCCGGCTGCTCCTCGACGAGTTCATAGGCGACGCGACAACCGGCATCGCCGACATCGCCGACGAAGAAGGCATCGTCGCCACCGAGAAGGCGCAAGGCCTCTACCAGCGGGTCTTCGTCGAATATGGCGACGACTCGGTCGCCCAGCTCGGTGGTGTGCATCTCGCCTGCGAGCAGGCTTCGAACGTGCTGACGAAGATCCTGGAATGGGGAAGGCTGGCGGCCTATCTCGAGCAGTCGACGCGGTACATCTTCTACGACCAGAAGCTCGGCGACCGATACCGGTACCACGTGCCGGCCGAGATCGACGGCGCCGGCCTCGGAGAGACGTTCCGGTCGCAGATGGATTGGCTGTTCGATCGATACGCCGACATGGTGGGCGTACTCGTCCCGCACTTCGAGGAGCGTTTCCCGAAGGAGCCCGGCGACCCCGCGGTCGTGTGGAGGGCCACGATCCGCGCCAAGGCCTGTGACACCATACGCGGACTTCTCCCGGCCGCCACCACCTCGAACGTCGGGATCTACGCCACGGGTCAGGCCTACGAGATGGCGATCATGCGCATGATGGCCTCGCCTCTCGCCGAAGTGCGCACCTACGGACAGATGATGCTGACGGAGCTCCGCAAGGTGGTTCCAGCGTTCATGACACGGGTCGACAAACCGGAGCGCGGCGGACGCTGGTCCGAATACCTCAGCGCCAACGTCACGGCGATGCAGGCTCTCGCCGACCGATTGGACGTCGACCCGGCGCCGCGGCCCGAGGTGACCCTGGTCGAATGGGATCCCGACGCCGAGCTGAAGCTCGTCGCAGCCGCGCTGTATGCCGTCTCGGAACTGCCCGACGATCAGTTGCTCGATCTCGCGCGCGGCATGTCAGACGAGGAGCGGACCGAGGTGATCCGCACGTATATCGGGGATCGGTCCAACCGCCGGCACAAGCCGGGACGGGCGCTTGAACGATCGTTCTACCGGTTTGACGTGTTGTCCGACTACGGAGCGTTCCGCGACCTCCAGCGGCACCGGATGCTCACCATCGAGTGGCAGCGCCTGACGACCCGCCATGGGTACGACCTGCCCGAAGAACTGGTCGGCAGCTCGCTCGAGCCCGTGTGGCGCGAAGCGATGGAGCGGTCGGCCGACCTCTACGAACAGGTCCGGTCGGCCCTCGGGCCGGACGTGGCCCAGTACGTCGTCCCGTTCGCCTACAACATCCGGTACATGATGCAGATGAACGCGCGTGAAGCCTTCCACCTGATCGAGCTCCGCACCCAGCCCGCAGGACACCCGGCCTACCGGCGGGTGGCGCAAGAGATGCACCGGCTGATCCGAGACGAGGCCCACCACCACGCCATCGCCGACGCCATGGCATTCGTCGACTATTCGAGCGTCGAACTCGAGCGGCTCGAGAGCGAACGCCGAACCGAAGCGAAGCGTCAAGCCACGACCTAGTCCCACGCTCCCACCGAGCGGACGACCCACTCGAAGTACACCAGGGTCGCCGCCGCCAGTACCGCATCGAGGCCGGGGTCCGTTTCGAGCACCAGCCGCGTCGTCGTGCGCCGCGCTCGCGATGGTCGCCCGCACGTTCCCACCTCGATGCCATGTCGGTCGAGACGTGCCGCGCCGCCACGTACCACGAGCGTGAAGGTCTCGCCGCCGTAGGCGTCGGTCACCCGGCGGCGCGACGTCCGCCACGGCGAGACAAACACCGGGTTCGCGAAACTGGCCAGCAGCTGCCGGTCGGCCCGGAGCTCATGCCGGCGAGGCAGCACGGCTCGATGACCACCGAAGGTCACCGAAGGAGCCAGTTCGACCACCGGACGTGTGAGATATCCCCGCGGTGCCGTCCCTTCGAAGGTCTCGCGCCCCGTATCGATCCGGAACCGGCCCCTCTCGACCCGCAGCTCGGCCCTCATCGGCCGGCGAACACGCCTGCCAGCCTGCCGATCCCCTGATGCACCTGCTCCGGCGTGGCCACCGAGTAGCTGAGACGAGCCGTGTTCTGACCACCGCCTCCGGCATGGAAGGTCGCTCCCGGGACATAGGCGACCCCTCGTTCGACCGCGGTCGGCAGCAGCGCCGTCGCGTCGCGGTCCTCCGGGAGCGTGAGCCACAGGAACATCCCACCCTCGGGCCGGGTCCAAGTCACTCCCGGAAGATCCTGCTCGTCGAGCGCAGCGAGCATCAGGTCACGCTGCCGGTGGTAATGGTCCCGCACCCCGGGGAGGTGGGCTTCGAGGAACCCGTCGGCGAGCACGGCGGC
>JBFKPQ010000148.1:0-6005 GCA_041628225.1 Acidimicrobiia bacterium
CACCGACTTCCTCGATCGGCAGGCCCACCTCGTCGCGCCACACCGCCAACCAACCGTCGGCGTCGCCGCCGGGACGGTGGAGGATCCGAGGAGGCCAGTCATTCACGACGAACCAGTGGCGGTATGCCGATCGCTTGCCGCGCGCCATCAGGTCCGCAAACGCGAAGAAGCGGGGGTGGACGTGGTTGAACGATGCGTCGAGGATCACCCGCACCTGCCGTCGGTGGGCCGTATCGATGAGTTGGCGAAGGGCATCCTCACCTCCCAGCACCGGGTCGACGGTCAGATAGTCGGTCGTGTCGTAGCGATGGTTGGAAGGCGACGTGAAGATCGGGTTCAGATAGATGGCGTCGACCCCGAGACCGGCCAGGTAATCCATTCGGTCGGCCGCTCCCACCAGATCACCACCTTGGAACTCGCGATGGTGAGGCTGCGATCCCCACGCCACCACGTCGTCGGGATCGGTCGTCGGGTCGCCGTTGGCGAAGCGGTCGGGAAAGATCTGATAGATCACGGCTCCGCGAACCCACTCCGGCGTCGAGACCTCGCGAAGCTCTGGATCGAGCGTCCAGCGGTCGAGCCGCTCGACGGCGTTCGAGACTCCGGCCGGCACCAGATAGACAGGATGACCGCCGTCGGATCGGAACGCGAAGCTGTATTCGACGGGTCGGGTCACGCCCTCGAGGCGTCCGGTCCAGAACCAGAAGCGCTCCGTCTCGACGACGTCGAGGGCATGGGCCTCGACCGTCCTGTCGTGCCGGACGACGAGGGCTCCGTCGTGCAACCCGGGCTCGGCCCATACCCGAAACTCGAACGATCCACCCCCGAGTGGCTCGACATGGGCGCGGTCGTTCGGGTCGAAGCGAAGATCCCACGGTGACACGTCACCGGGGAGACCGTAGATCCCGAGATCCTGATCGTGGCGGGTGGGCTCCGGCACCGGAGCAGGCTACCCGTCGGCCTAGTCTCCGCCAGATGTCGGAGACGCGGCTCGTACTGGCGCTGTCAGCCGTCGTCATCGTGGCGTTCGGCTCGATCCTCTACGGCTTTTCTGTCTATGTGACCGAGGCGGCAGCCGGTGCGGAGTTCTCGATCTCCACACTGTCGCTCGGCCTGACCGGAGCCGGCGTGGTCAACGGCGCACTGGCGCCGCGCCTGGGCCGGTGGATGGACGACCACGGCATACGGGGAGTCATCGCCGTCGGAGGCGTGCTCGCCGCCGTCGGGATGTGGGCGTTCGCGGCGTCGACCGAACCGTGGCACGTCGTGGCGAGCTGGTGGCTGGTGCTCGGCCCGGCCACCGCCATGGTCTACTACGAACCGGCCCTCGTCGGTATCGCAGCGTGGGTCCCAGCCGCTCGCCAGCCGCGCGCCTTTGGCTGGCTCACCGTCCTCGGCGGTTTGGCCGGAGCGATCTTCATTCCTGGAACCGAGCGTCTCGTGGCCGCCTTCGGGTGGCGACCGGCCGTCCGGATCTTCGGCGTCGCGATCGCAGTGGTGGCGGTCGCCGTCGCCGCGACCGCACTGCCATCGGGCACACCGAGCCGCCGAACGGCAGCCGAACCCGAGCGCATCCCCATCCGCACCCTCTGGCAGGACCGTCGCTTCCGCCGGTTCACCCTCGCCCTCCTGTTGACCTTCGGCCCGATTCAGGGCATCGTGGCCCATCGGGTCGATCGGTTCTCCGAAGCAGGGTTCTCGCTCGCCGTCGTGTCCGTCTGGGCCGGGATCGCTTCGCTGGTCTCACTCCCCGGTCGCTTCGTCGCACCGCTGGCGGCAGCCCGGTGGTCCCCGATCGGGGTGACGACCTTGACGATCGGCGTCGTGGCGGCTTCTGTCGCCGTGGCCGCGCCGGCTCCGAACGGGTTGGCCATGGGGGCGCACTTCCTGCTGTTCGGCATTGCCTTCGGGGCGCTCACGCCGCTGCGCGCGGTGGTCATGACACGCTGGTACGGCGGGCCCAGCTACGGCGCCGTCAGCGGAGCCCAATGGTCGATCATCGCCATCCTCGCCGCCTTCGGACCGCTGGCTCTGGGAGCAGGACGGGACGCATCGGGTGACTACACGACGCCCTTGGTGGTGTCGGCGTGGCTGGTCGCCTGGGCCGTGTTCTTGGCCTGGCGGTCCGAGCGAGTCAGTGCCGGAAGCGGGTCACGTCGGTCGGGTAGTCCATCCACGCCAGCGTCTTGACGGGCTCGAAGACGGACAGACCACCGGCGTCCTGACCTGACCAGGCATCGGGAGCCGGGGCGTAGCCGAGGGTCTCGTATTTGCCGCACATCGCCGCCGAGATCCGACGGCCGAGCTCTCCGGTCACGGGTTCGGAGGGTCGCGACGAGCCCTCCACGATGACGGCGGCGGTGCCGTCTTCGAGATGCAGGACGCACGCCGAGTTCGTCCGCAGATTTCTCGCGTGCACGGTCTCGGGTGAGCCGTCGTACCAGAACCGACCATCGAGCCACACCCCCCAGCGGGGCATGACGTGCGGCCGACCATCAGGCCGGGTCGTCGCCAACCAGTAGACGATCGCCTCGACGAGGCGCCCCTCGACGACCTCCCACGCCAGCTGACCGTCGGCTGAGGACGGTACGCCATAGCCCTCGGGCATCTCGGGTCGATCGGCGACAGGCACGAAACGAGACTAGGTCAGCGGAAGTCGCGGGAGGAGATCGCCTTCGTCGGAAAGGGTTCGAAGCCGTGGGCCACGAGGTTGGTCACGCCGTCGCGGTATTCGAGGACACCGGTGATGATCAGACCAGGATTACGGCGTGCCACCAGGTGATGCTTTGCCCAGACCTCGGGGAGCACCACCACATTCAAAAGACCGGTCTCGTCCTCGAGATTGAAGAAGGTCACCCCTCGGGCTGTCCCGGGACGCTGGCGATGCGTGACGATGCCACCGACGCTGGCTCGAACACCGTTGGTTCGGCGCGCCAAGGCCTCTGCCACCGTCCAACATCCCGCCGCGGCGAGGTGGTCTCGGATGAACTCGATCGGGTGCCGAACCGACACGCTGGTCGCCCACCGTTCGGCTGCGGATTGCTCCTCGGGTGTCATGCCAGGCAGGGATGGCGCATCGACACCGGGCGACAAGGCCAGCCGGTCCGGTCCGACCTCGGCGAGGGCACCGGCAGCCCACAGGCCCTCTCGTCTGCCCAAACCGATCGATTCCAAGGCACCGGACACCGCCAGCGCCTCGAGCGGACCCACCCCGAGGCCGGTGCGATGGGCGAGGTCGAGGGGGTCGGTGAACGGCCCGCCGATCTGGCGAGCCACCTCTATCTTGCCGATCTCCGCCGCCCCCAGGTTGCGTACGTATCGCAGACCCATCCGCATGGCCACCGCCATACGCAACGGATCGTCCACCGGGCCGCGCCCCCGTCGCCATGACGCCGCCAGGTAGGTGACGATGTCGTCGGGATCGGCGTCGTATGGCTCAATGGTGCAGTCGTGCCAGGAGCGGTTGATATCGGGTTGGTGTACCACGACACCGTGCCGTTGGGCGTCGTGGACGAGCGAGTTCGGACTGTAGAACCCCATCGGTTGGGCGTTGAGCAACCCGGCCAGGAACTCGGCAGGCCAGTGATGACGCAACCACGCCGACATGTACACGATGTAGGCGAACGACACCGAATGGCTCTCGGGGAATCCGAACTGCCCGAACCCCTGCAGCTTCTCCCAGATCTCATCGGCGGCTGCACCGGTCACGCCGTTCGCGTGCATGCCTTCGTAGACCTCGTCGCGCAGCTTCTCCATCGCCTGCTCGGACCGTTTGTGGGTCATCGCCTGCCGGAGCCGGTCGGATTGGCCACCGTCGAAACCCGCACAGACGCGCGCCAGTTCCATGAGCTGCTCTTGGAAGATCGGAACTCCAAGGGTCTTGGTGAGGATCGGTTCGGTGAGCGGGTGCGGGAAACGCACGGGTTCTTCGCCGTTGCGGCGGCGGAGATAGGGGTGGACCGAATGACCCTGGATGGGACCTGGCCGGATGAGCGCCACCTGCACGGCGAGGTCGTAGAAGGTCTTTGGCTTCATGCGCGGCAGGGTGGCCATCTGGGCCCGTGACTCCACCTGGAACAGGCCGACGGTGTCGGCTGCGGTGAGCGTCCGGTAGATGATCGGCTCCTGCGGGATGGTGGCGAGATCGACCGACACCCCGTGGGTCTCGCGGATGGCGTCGACCGCCAGGTGGAGAGCATTCAGCATGCCGAGTCCCAGGAGGTCGAACTTCACGATGCCGATGGCGCCGCACGATTCCTTGTCCCATTGGAGCACCGACCGGCCTTCCATCCTCCCCCACTCCAGCGGAACGACCTGCCAGAGCGGCCGGTCGGCGATCACCACGCCACCCGAGTGGATGCCGAGATGGCGCGGGAACCCGTCGAGACGCCAGCAGATGTCGTAGATCTGGTCGGCGGTGAGCCCTTCGGGGAGAGGTGCTTCGAGGTGGAGCTTGGCCGGATCACGCGTGTCGACGTACTTCGAGAGTCCGTCCACCTGCGCCTGCGTGAATCCGAACGTCTTCGCCACGTCGCGCAGCACGGAGCGCGCCCGGTAGGTGACGACGTTGGCGACCATGGCCGCTCGTTCGCGACCGTACCGGCGATAGCAGTACTGGATCACTTCTTCCCTGCGATCGGCTTCGAGGTCCAGGTCGATGTCCGGCGCGCGGCCACGCTCCTCGGACAGGAATCGTTCGAACGGAAGATGGAGGCGGATCGGATCGACGCGCGTCAGGCCGATGCACCGGCACACGGCGGAGTCGGCACCAGATCCGCGGATCTGGCAGTAGATGTCCTGGGACCGGGCGAATTGGACCAGGTCCCACACGACGAGGAAATAGCCGGGAAAACCGAGGCGTTCGATGATGCCCAGTTCATGTTCGAGCCGAGCGACAGCCCGCGGCTCGATGCCCCCCGCTCCGTCCGGGTACACCTGCCGAGCGCCCTCCATGGTGAGGTGACGGAGGAACTCCATCTCGGATCGAAAGTGGCCAGGCATGGGAAAATCCGGCAGGTTTGGGGCGACCAAACGGAGGTCGAAGGCGAGGTTCCTGCCCAGTTCGGCAGCCCGGTCGACCGCACCGGGATAGCGGTGAAACCGGGCCGCCATCTCGGCCGGCGTCTTCAGATGGCGTTCGTCGGTGGCAGGTCGATACCCGTCGTGCGCCGCAAGGCTTCGACGCCCGGCCACCGCGGAGAGAACGTCGGACAGGTAGGCATCCTCTTTGACGTGATAGTGGACGTTGTTCGTGGCAACGGTCGCCAGCCCGAGCCGCGCGGCGGCTTCGGCCATCAGGTCGTTCCGAGGGTCGTCCTCGGACATGCGGTGATGCCACAGTTCGACGAACACACGATCGCCGAAGATGTCCCGTAGGGCTGAGCCCGCCCGCAAGGCACCGGCCAGATCGCCGCGCCGCGCCGCGGCTGGCATGGCACCCTGCCAGCAACCGGTGAGCGCCACGAGATCACCGCGGCGTGCCGCTTCCGCAAGATCCGACCATGCGTATGCGGGGCGGTCCTTCTCCCCGCGGATCTGGGCCGTCGACACCAGCTTGCTCAGCGCCGAGTATCCGTCGGGACCGGGCGCCAACAGGACGAGATGGTCGGTGGCAGGTCGATTGACGGGTTTGGTGCCATGCATGCGTGTGGTCCGGCCCCGCCGGGGGGCGTCCGGATCGAATCGCAGATCCTCTTCACGAAGGGCGTCCCATGCCTCGGCTTCGGCAAACGGTGCGTCGTCGGGCGGATCGACGACAGGCAGACCGATCTCGGTTCCGTAGACGGCGGGCATGCCCAATGCGGCGGCAGCCTGCGAAACCTTGACCGCACCGTAGAACCCGTGGTGGTCCGTGACGGCGAGGGCTTCATACCCCAGGTCGGCCGCGCGCTCGACCAGAGCTTCCGGATGAGAGGCGCCGTCGAGGAAGCTGAAGTTGGTGTGGCAGTGCAGTTCGGCGTACGACATGGACCTTCGATTGTATCGAACATATGTTCGACGTGCAG
>JBFKPQ010000149.1:0-5964 GCA_041628225.1 Acidimicrobiia bacterium
CGATTTCTCTGCCGGCCATCTCGGCGACCTGGTCGTACGACGAACCCAACCCGAGGGGTGGGTCGGACGTGATGGTGCACGTCTTCATGCCGCGCTGCCAGCGCGGGTTGTTCGTGAAGTCCGACACGAACTCGAACACCTCGTGGGCGGGACGTGCGATGTCGATGGAGACTTCCACATGGGTGGCCATTCGAGAAGCGTACCCGTGGAAGTTCCGGGACTTTCGAGGGCGGTGGTGGACGCCCGGGTCTATCGTGGCCGGACGGAGGAGGACACGCCATGCGACCACCCGGTACCGCCATCCTGACCTGCGCCACGAGCGGCAGTGCCCACACACCGACGATGAACTCCGACCTCCCGGTGACACCCGAGGAGATGATCGACGACGCCGTCGCCGCGGCCGAGGCGGGTGCAGGGGTCATCCACCTCCACGCGCGCCATCCCGAGGACGGCCGCCCGTCCGCCGACCCCGGTCTGTTTCGCGAGTACTGCTCGGGAATCAAGGAGCGGTCCGATGCGGTGATCTCGATCACCACCGGGGGCGCTTCCGACCAGTCGGTCGAGGAGCGCCTGCAGGTCATCAAGGACCTGAAGCCCGAACTGGCCACCTGCAACCTCGGAACCATGAACTACGGCCTGTTTCAGATGATCCCCAAGTACGAGGGGCGATGGAAGTACGACTGGGAGGAGCCCTACCTCGAATCCACTCGCGACACGCCGTTCGTCAGCCGGTTCTCCGACATCGAGTACATGTTGAAGGTGCTCGCTCCCGAGACCGGCTGCCGGTTCGAGTTCGAGGCGTACGACATCGGCCACCTCTACACGCTGGCCTTCTATGCGGAGCAAGGTCTGGTACCCGCCCCCATCTTCGTGCAGTTCGTGATCGGCACCCTCGGCGGGATCGGCCCTGACGTCGAGAACGTGTTTCACATGAAGGAAGCCGCCGTTCGTCTGTTCGGTGACGACATCGAATGGGGAGTGCTCGGCGGCGGCCGAGCGCAGTTCGACCTCATCACCGCGGCGGCGACCCTCGGCGGCAACGTCCGGGTGGGCATGGAGGACTCGATCTACCTTCGGAGGGGCAAACTCGCCGAGTCCAATGCCGACCAGGTCGACAAGATCGTTCGCATCCTCGACGAACTGTCGCGCCGTCCACTCACCCCGGCCGAAACCCGCGATGTTCTCAGCCTCAAAGGTCTGGACCAGGTCGCCTTCTAGTGCGATTCGGAGTCGTCGGGTGCGGTGTCATCGGAGCCGGCTGGGCCACCCGGGCGCTGGCCCGCGGGTGGGACGTCGTCGCGCACGATCCGGCGCCCGGCGCCGAGCCGCGGCTCCGCGATGCGATCGAGCGTGCCTGGCCGTCGGTTCGCAAGCTCGGCCTGTATCCGGGCGCCGATCCCGAGCGGGTGACGTTCGTCGGCTCCCTCGAGGAGGTCGCCGCGGCCGCGTCGTTCATCCAGGAATCCGTTCCCGAGGTCGTCGATCTCAAGCAGGCCGTGCTCGAAGCGATCGATGCCGACGCTCCGGCGGACACGATCATCGCGTCGTCGACGTCGGGTATTCTGCCGACGACCCTCGCCGAACCCCTTCGGCATCCCGAGCGCCTCGTCGTGGGCCATCCCTTCAATCCCGTCTACCTGCTACCGCTCGTAGAAACGGTCGGCGGCGCGGCAACCGACCCGGGCGTGCTCGACCGGGCCGAGTCGATCTACCGCGATCTCGACATGCAAGTCCTGCGCGTCCGGAACGAGATCGACGGCTTCTTGTCCGATCGCCTGCAGGAGGCCATGTGGCGGGAGATCCTGCACCTCGTGGCCGACGGGGTGGCGACGACTGGCGAACTCGACGACGCCATCGTCTACGGCCCAGGCCTGCGATGGGCGTTGATGGGGACGAACCTCACCTTCCACCTCGCCGGCGGAGAGGCCGGCATGCGGCACATGCTTCGCCAGTTCGGACCAGCTCTCGAGTGGCCATGGACGAAACTCGTCGCCCCTCCGCTCACCGACGAACTCATCGACGCGATGGTCGAAGGGACCGAAACCCAGGCGGCCGGCCGCCCGGTCGCCGAGCTGGAGCGCCTGCGAGACGATGCCCTCGTCGCGGTCATGTACGCGTTGCGGGAGAGCCGGCTGGGCGCCGGCCAGATCGTGACCCGCCGCGAGGGCCGCTCGTACGACAAGGGCGCGCCGCAACGTTGGGTGGCAGGCGCCGCCGTCCCCGCCCCACTCCAGCTGTACCGGTGCCGCGTGGCGCCCGATTGGGTCGACTACAACGACCACATGACCGAATCCGCGTACCTGCTGGCATTCGGGTGGGCGTCGGACGCGCTCTTTCGATACCTCGGCATCGATGAGGACTATCGGGCGGGAGGGCATTCGTTCTACACCGTCGAGAGTCACCTCGTGTATCACCGAGAGGTGTCGACCGGCGAGCCACTGCGATTCACGACACAGCTGCTGGGACACGACCACAAGAGGCTGCACATCTTTCACGCCATGTACCACAACGACACCGGCCATGTGCTCTGCACCAACGAGCAGGTGCTCGTCCACGTCGACATGGCGGCCGGCAAGAGCACGCCCACACTGCACGGCCCGCATCGAGCACTCGACGGAATCTGGGCGTCCCACCGATCCCACCCGCGGCCCGACCGGGCCGTGATGACCCTGGAGCGCTGACATGGAGTTCGGCCTGACCGACGAACAGCAGATGATCATCGACATGGTCCGGTCGTTCGTCGACAACGAGATCATGCCGCACGAGGAGGTCGTCGAACGAACCGGCGAGGTGCCGGCCGATGTGGCCGTCCGGATTCGTGACAAAGCCCTCGCCGCCGGCATCTACGCCGCCAACATGCCGACCGAACTCGGCGGTGGGGGACTCGACAACCTCACGCTCGCCATGGTCGAGCGGGAGTTCGGGAAGGCTTCGTACGGCCTCCAATACATCGTGGCGCGACCTTCGAACATCCTGCAAGCGTGCAATCCCGAACAGGCCGAGCGCTATCTGCTGCCGACGATTCGCGGCGAGCGAATCGAATGCTTGGCGATGAGTGAACCGGACGCCGGCTCCGATCTGCGCGGCATGAAGTGCCGGGCGGTGCGCGACGGCGACGAGTACGTCATCACGGGTACGAAGCACTTCATCAGCCATGCCGATATCGCCGACTTCGTGATCTTGTTCGCGGCGACGGGCGAGGAAGAGGCGGGTGGACGCACCCGCAAGCGGATCACGTCGTTTCTCGTCGACATGGGTACGCCCGGATTCGAGGTGCAGCCCGGCTACGCGTCGGTGAGCCATCGCGGCTACCACAACTCGATCCTCAGCTTCGACGGCTGCCGGGTCCCCGTCGGCCAGATCCTCGGCGAAGAGCACCGCGGGTTCGACGTCGCCAACGAGTGGCTCGGCTCGACCCGCCTACAAGTGGCGGCCACCTGCCTGGGGCGGGCCGACCGAGCCCTGGCGATCGCCACCGAATGGGCGGCGACGAGAAAGCAGTTCGGGCAGACGATCGGCCGGTTCCAGGGCGTGTCGTTCAAGCTCGCCGACATGGCCACGCAACTGGCGGCGGCCGAACTCCTGACCTATCGAGCGGCGTGGAAGGCGGACCAAGGGACGATGACAGATACCGACGCGGCCATGGCGAAGCTGGTGGCGTCCGAGATGCTGGCGTTCGTGACCGACGAGGCCATCCAGATCCTCGGCGGGATGGGCCTGATGGGCGACCTGCCGCTCGAGCGCCTCTGGCGCGATGCGCGGGTCGAACGGATCTGGGACGGGACGTCCGAGATCCAGCGCCACATCATCTCCCGGGCGATGTTGCGACCTCATGGCGGCTGATCGGCTCGGGCGCCTCCTCGACCCGGCGTCGGTGGCGTATGTCGGTGGCCGGCGCGCGGCCCTGGCGGCCGCCCAGTCGGACCGGCTCGGCTACGAAGGAGAGGTCTGGCTCGTCAACCCGAACGGTCCCGATGCTTCTGGCCGGCGGCGGTTTGCGGACCTGGGCGAACTGCCCGGCGTGCCGGATGCGGTCTTCGTCGGCGTCAACGCCGCGGACGCCACCGAAATCGTCCGAACCGCCGCGCGACTGGGAGCGGGGGGCGCGGTGGTCTATGCCGCCGGGTTCGGCGAGACCGGGCCGGCGGGCGCAGCCCGCGAGCGCGAGCTCGTCGCGGCGGCGGGGACGATGCCCGTGATCGGGCCGAACTGCCATGGCTTCGTCAACGCCACCTCGGGTGCCGCGCTGTGGCCCGACGTGCATGGCTGCGCGCGGGTCGAACGCGGCGTTGCCATCGTGACCCAGTCGGGCAACCTGGCCATCGACTTCTCGTTCCAGCGGCGCGCCCTTCCGGTGGCCTTCGCCATCACGCTCGGGAATCAGGCCATGGTGACGGTTGCCGACTGCGTCGCGGCGCTGGCCGCCGACGAACGGGTCAGCGCCATCGGCCTGCACATCGAAGGTGTTGCCGACGCCGCCGCCTTCGGTACGGCCGTGACTGTCGCGGCGGACCACGACACCCCCGTCGTCGTCCTCAAGACCGGTGAGACGGCGGCCGGAGCGCGCATCGCCTCGACCCATACCGCCTCGCTGGTCGGCGATGCCGCGGCCCATCGCGCCCTGTTCGCTCACTACGGCGTTGCCCAGGTGCGTTCCGCCGACGAACTGCTTGCCGCACTCATCTGGCTCCACCATCACGGCCGGCTGCGCGGGCCACGGCTGACCTCACTGTCGTGTTCGGGCGGCGAGGCTGCGCTTGTCGCCGACCTCGCCGCACCGCGGAACGTCTCGTTTCCTCCGTTTCCCGACGAGGTTGCCGGTCGTTTGGCGGCCCTGCTCGATCACCGCGTGGCGGTCGACAATCCGCTCGACTACCACACGTTCATCTGGGGCGATCGGCCGCGCATGACCGCCGTCTTCGCCGAAGCGCTCGCGGCGTCGGATGCGGGCATGCTCGTCATCGACTTCCCGCCGGCCGGACTCGACGACGCCGACTGGTGGCCGACGATCGGCGCGTTCGCCGACGCGCTGGACCAGAGCGGTACCCCAGGGGTCGTGAGCTCGGCACTCCCCGAGAACCTGTCGGGCGAGGTGATCGCCCGCTTGGCCGGTCTCGGTCTGGCCGCGATCCCGGGCATTGACACCTGCCTTGCCGCGTTCGCAGCCGCCCGCCCACGCGCCGTCGGAGGACCGCACGTCGTCCGCTCGGTCGCAGCCCGTCACGCCGTCGACGAAGCCGCCGCCAAGGGCCGCCTCCGGAGCGCGGGGCTGCCGGTACCGGCCGGCAGGCGTGCGAAGCTCGAGGGCGCCGCGTCGGCGGCTGAGGAGATCGGCTGGCCGGTGGTCGTCAAGGCGTTGGCCGTCGATCACCGCTCGGAGGTCGGTGGGGTGGCGTTGGCTCTGCGTGACGCGGCGTCGGTCACCGACGCCGCCTCGGCCATGGCCGGGCTCGGCGACGAGGTACTGGTGGAACGGATGGTGGAGGGCGTGGTCGGCGAGTTGCTCGTGGGCATCGCCGTCGACGAGCCGGTCGGGTGGACCCTGACGGTCGGAGCGGGCGGTGTGGCGACCGAAGTGATGGCCGATGTGGCGACCGTACTGCTGCCCACCGACGCAGCCGCACTGCTCGACGCGTTCGGGAGTCTGCGGTCGTACCCGCTGTGGGATGGCTACCGAGGCCTGCGACGCGCTGCCATCGAGGTTGCCGTCGACGTGATCGTGCGGCTGGGAGTGGTGGCTGTCGAAGAGGGTTGGGAACTCGAGATCAACCCGCTGCTCATGACCGCTGACGACGTGTGGATCGCCGACGTCTTGATGAAGGAGCTGACATGACGATCATCGTCGACCGGCAACGCTGTCCTCTCGGATCGCGCCAAGCCAATCGGCATCAGAGAATCTGAGTCGATCCGAAACGGCATTGACATACTCGAGTTGCCTTGCGCTGAAGTCTTCGAGAGCAGGCA
>JBFKPQ010000150.1:0-5897 GCA_041628225.1 Acidimicrobiia bacterium
CCGGAAGAGCGGACCCACCTCATCGAATACGGGGTCGTGGCTCTCCTGATCCTCGAGGCACTCCGGGAACGACGCCGCAGTGGCCGGGCGGTCCCGAGCGCACCCTGGCTGGCGATCGGTGCCGCCTCGGCGATCGGGCTCGTCGACGAAGCCATCCAACTGATGCTGCCCAACCGTGTCTTCGATGTCGTCGACGTGGTCTTCAACATCATTGCGGCCACCCTCGCGGTCGGAGCGAGTACGGCACTGGCCTGGGCACGCAACCGGCGTCGGCCCTGAACCACTACGGTTCGGACGATGCTGGCAGATCGCCGCTCCCGCAACCGGCGCCGAACGAACCAGGCTCTCCTCGTTCTCGTCCCCTTGGCAGTCGCCACCGGCGTCCACGCCAACACGATCGGCACCGACTGGTGGTTGGATCCGGCCACGGTTCACGGCCTCGTCGCCGCCGCCGTCGTCATCCTCACTCCCTGGAAGGCGCCCATCGTGCAACGTGGGTTGGGACGGCGCCGCCCGGGACGCGGCACATCCGTCCTCCTCCTGGTGGCGGTCGCCTCGACCGTCACGAGTGGGCTCGCGCATGCCGCCACCGGCGTCAGCCGTCTCGGCCCGCTCACCACGATGCAGGTGCACATCGGGAGTGGCCTGACGGCGCTCATCCTCGTGGTGGCGCACTACCGCCTCCACCCTGTACCGGTCCGTCGCATCGACCTCGAACGCCGTTCCTTCATGAGCGCCGGCCTGCTCGGCGCGGCGGCCACGGGAGTGTACGTGGCGTGGGAAGGCACCCTCACGGCACTGGGTGCGGCGCGACGCCGGTTCACCGGCTCGCACGAACGAGGCTCCTTCGATCCGACGGCCATGCCCGTCACGTCGTGGCTGGACGACGATGTACAGCGGATCTCCGCCGACGCGTGGACCCTGACCATCGACGGATCCCGCCTGACCTTCGACGACCTACGGGCACTCCCCGCCGACGACATCACGGCGACGCTCGACTGTACGAGCGCCTGGTACTCGACCCAGGTCTGGTCGGCGATCCCGCTCGACCAGCTCGTAGACACGAACCGGCGAAGCATCGAAGTGCGCTCGATCACGGGATACATCCGCACGTTTCCGACCCGCGATCTCGACCACCTCTGGTTGGCGATCGGCGTGGGTGGACAGTCGCTGTCGGCCGGCCATGGCTTTCCGGCTCGGATCGTGGCGCCAGATCGGCGTGGATTCTGGTGGGTCAAGTGGGTCACGAGCATCAAGTCGACCGACCGTCCGTGGTGGTGGCAGGTGCCCTTCCCAACCACGTGAGGCGTAAGCTTCCAGCATGAGGAAAGGCTGGGCAGCATTCGCAGGCGTCGCGTTCGTGGGCGGCCAGGTGGCCGCCGCCCGTCTTCGAAAGGCGCCGTGGTTCGAGGGCCACGACCCGTCGCACACGGCGGGTGACCCCGCCCATCGCCACCTCCGCGTTCTCGTGCTCGGAGACAGCGCCACGACCGGTCAGGGACTCCACGACGTCGCCGACAGCTGGCCCCGCCTGGTCACGACCCACCTCGCCGACCGCTTTCATGTGCACCTGACCTCGTTGGCGGCAGGAGGTGCCCGATCAGAGGATGTGTTGCTCGACCAAGTCCCGACCGCCGAACAGGAGCGTTGGGACCTGATCATCCTGAGCGTCGGCTCGAACGACATGATGCGCCTCGTGCCGCCGTGGAAGTTCGCCCGCTACCTCGACGCGACGGTCGAACGACTCGTCGAAGTCGCGGACCACGTCGTCTTGTTCGGCGTCGGGGATCTCGGCACGATTCCCCGGCTGCCGTTCCCGCTCAACCGCCTCGTGTCCGGTGCGGGCCGAATCGCCGACTTCGTCCATCTCCAGGTCTCCGAACGGCACGGCGTCGCCAAGGTCGACCAATGGTCGCTCACGACCGAAGCATTCCGATCCGGGGATCACATGTTCTCGGACGATCTCTTCCACCCGAGCCCCGACGGGCACCGGACGTGGGCGGACGCCGTCATCGAGACCATCGAGCCGATCGTCGCTCGGCTCGCCCGACCGGCCGGTGGCTGAGCCCTTTACACTCGCCACCCAAAGACGAAAGGACCCCGATGGCCGAGACGATGCGAGCTCTGCTCCTCACGGGCGACGGCTACGCCACCACCCGACCCGACGACATCGCCCTGTCGAACGTCGCCGACCTCCTCGAACTCGGCGAGTTGCCGGTGCCGCAACCCACCGAAGGACAGGTACTGGTGAAAGTGGCGCTGGCGGCGGTCAACCCGTCCGACGAGATGTTCATCCAGGGCCTCTACGGTCAGCCGCGTATCGCCGGAAACGCGGCAGGATTCGAAGGAGTGGGCGAAGTCGTGGCATCGGGCGGTGGGGCGCTGGCGGACGGGTACGTCGGGCAGCGCGTGGCGTTCGTCGCCACCCCCGGTTCGCCGGGCACGTGGAGCGAGTACTCGATCGCCGACGCCAACACCTGTATTCCTCTGATCGATGCCGTACGGGACGAGGACGGCGCGGCCATGATCGTGAATCCTCTCACCGCCCTCGCCATGTTCGACATCGTGAAAGGCGACGAAGCCCGGGCGTTCATCCTGTCGGCTGGAGCCAGCCAGCTCAGCAAACTGCTCATCGGTGTGGCCGCCGACGAGGGATACCGGCCGATCGCGCTCGTCCGGCGCGACGACCAGATCCCCCTCCTGGAGGGTCTCGGGGCTGCCCATGTCCTCAACATCACCGCCGACGATTTCGCCGCACGGCTCGCGGCCGTGTTGAAGGAGGAACGACCCAAGGTGTTCTTGGACGCGGTCGCCAATCAGGTGAGTGCGCGGGTGTTCGACGCCATGGGCCGGCAGGCCCGGTGGGTGATCTACGGCAAACTCGACCCCGAGCCGCCCACCATCGCCCAACCCGGCCACCTCATCTTCATGGGGAAGCGGATCGAAGGATTCTGGTTGTCCGGGTGGATGGTCGACACGCCGATGGCGGACAAGGTCACCGCGATCTCGGCCGCACAGATGCGGTTCGCCTCGGGCGAATGGAAGACCGACGTCAACGCCGTTCTCGGATTCGAAGAGGCGATCGATCGCCTTCCGGCCGAGCTGGCCGAACCCAACGGCAAAGTGTTTCTCCGGCCATGAGCGACCGGCGAGGGTCTCGATCGGCAGCCTCGATCGTGGCATGGCTCGCCGGCCTCTTCCTCGTCGCCGTGGGGCTGTGGGCCATGGCCGGACCGCGGTCTTTCTTCGACGCGCTCGCCGCGTTCGAGCCATACAACCGGCATCTCATCCAGGACATCGGGGCCTTTCAGATCGGACTCGGTGCGGTGCTCCTGATCGCCGTTTCCCCGCTCGGCGAGGACGCCCTCACGGTTGCGCTCATCGGGGTCGGGGTCGGCTTGACCGCGCACACCGTGTCGCACCTCTTGGGCACCGACTTGGGCGGCAATCCCGTCGTCGACATCCCGTTCTTCGCGATCGCCGCCGCGCTACTCCTCGTCACCGGCTACCGGCGGTATCGATCCGAGTGAGGTCGGGAACCCGAGGTGGCCGCACACACGTCTCAGACCCATGAAGTATGTATGGCTGCTGGTGGTGGTCGTCGCGTGCGCCGGCCCTTCCGAGGCTGGCGACCGTGTGACGATCTTCACGCATTGCGGCTTCTACGAGACGGTGTTCGACGGCGAGGTGTGGACGCCGGACAGCATTGCACGCGGGGCGTTCCCGGAGGGAACAGACTCGATAGCAACCGAAGGCACCATGACTCGGGTCGACGGCAAGGCCAAGTTCGTCGCCGATTCAGGACTCGAGGTTTGGTTCAAGCCCGCACCACCCGACCTTCCTGCTCCACCACCCTGTGACTGACGCGTTTCGACATCCCGACGATCGGGTAGCTCTTCCCATGAACATCGAACGACTCCTCACCGAAGCCGGCATCGAGTTCGAGGTCGTCGAACTCGGCGCCGCCTGCGGGTTCTGCGAGCCTGCCCTCGCCGCCTGATCAGAACGCTCGGATGATGAATCCGAGCGTCGCCATCGACAACAGCGAGGTGAGAAGAATCGCGGCCGTGGCGAACTCGGTCTCGAGGTCGAACTCCACAGAGATCAGGCCAACCAAGACCGCAGTGGGCATGGCGGCGAGCAGGAGACCCGTATCGAACGCCGCACCCGACAAGCCCAACCAACCGCCGATCACCGCAAACACGGCCGGTGCCACCGCCAGCTTCCCGACTGACACCATCCCCAATCGTGCGACCGCGTGACCCAGACGTGCCGACGCCAGCTGCATGCCCAGGGTGAGGAGCATCACGGGAATCATGGCATCGGCCAAGAGCCCGACGAACCGTTCGACCGCTTCGGGGACCGACGTATCCGTTCGGCCGACGAGCAGAGCGACGGGAACGATCGCGATGGCCGGAGTCGTTACGACACGGACGAGAGCCGCTCTGATACTGCCCGCCCGAAGACGGGATGCCGACGACACGCCCAACACGAACACGCCGATGGTGATGGCGAGGAAGTGAATGGCTGCCGGTGCCAGAGCGGCCTCTCCGAGAGCGAACAAGACGATCGGAAACCCCAGGTTGCCGACATTTCCGAACGTCATGACCATGGCGTCGAGCGTCTTGCGCTCTCCGCGCTGCGACCGTAGCAACAGACGCGTCACCACCCAGATGACCAGGACCGTGGCGAACGAGGCGCCGATCATCTCCAGTACCGGGCCTTCCCATGCCTGCGGATTGGAGAGCACCCGGTAGATGAAGGCCGGAGCCAAGAGCCAGTAGGCGACGGTCCCCAGGGGCCGGTGGTCGAGGCTCCATCGCTTGGCGGCCACAAAGCCGGCCGCCGCGACACCGAAGACCGGGGCCAGCACGTCGATAAAGATCCGGATGAACTCGGCCACGGCGACGATCCTGGCAGCTGTCGATGCCGGCCGCGTAGATTCGGCAGCGATGGACGAGGTGTGGGTCGGTGGACGACCAGAGATCGGTGACGTCGCAGACGGTCGCGCTCCGTCACACACGACGACATCTCGCTCTTCACGCAGATCAGCGGCGACCGTAACCCTCTGCACTACGACACCGAGCTTGCCTCCGTCACCCCGCTCCAGGGCATCGTCGTACAGGGCGGCGTGACGACCGCCATCCTCAACGCCGTCGTCGCCGAGGATCTGCCTGGTCCTGGCACCGTGTTTCTGCACGTCGATTGGACCTTCCGGGCACCCGTTCGCCCGGGCGACGTCATCACGGGCAGCGTTGAAGTCACGGACGTCCGGTCAGACAAGCCGATCACGAATCTCGTGACGACGGTCCGGCGTCACGACGATGTCGTGGTGGTCGACGGCACGGCCGTCTGTTACACCATGCCACTTCGGCGGTGAGGGCCCCGCCGCAGCTCAGGGATGGCGTCGTAGGAAGATCAGAGCACCGTCGGCGACCCCGACGACGTGCTCTTCGGTGACGGCCACGACCCGTTCGAGATCCAGGTCTCCGATCGGCACCCACGAACCGCGATCGAACGTCCACAGCTCGGCGCCGTCGTAAGCGACATAAACGGTCGGATCCCACGTGGTTCCAGAACCGAGCCGAAGGCCGAATCCGCCGTCGGCGGTGACCAGCGGTGGCGTCTCAGTCCACGAGTGGCCGTCTTCGGACAGGAGGAGATCGTTCTTGCCCGTTCCGTGGACGTCGACGCGGAGCACCGCCAATCGATGTGCATTCTGGCTGACGCTCGTCGCGGCCCGGTCCCCGACCGGTACCTGCTGCCAATCCTTTCCGTCGGCGGAGAACAAGACGCCGACCCCGGTGTGGACCGGACCACCGATGTTCACCAAGAGCCCGAGCGGCCCCGCCGACACGCCGGTCGCGAACTCGTTCGCGAAGTTCAGCTGCGGCAGC
>JBFKPQ010000151.1:0-5879 GCA_041628225.1 Acidimicrobiia bacterium
CGCCACCACGTTGGAGGAATACCGCAAGTACCTCGAGAAGGATTCTGCCCTCGAGCGTCGGTTCCAGCCCGTGCAGGTCGACGAACCGTCGGTCGCCGACACCATCCAGATTCTGAAGGGCCTCAAGGACCGCTACGAGTCCCATCACCAGGTGCGGTTCACCGAACAGGCGCTGGTCAACGCGGCCAACCTGGCCGACCGGTACCTCTCCGACCGATTCCTCCCCGACAAGGCCATCGACCTCATCGACGAAGCCGGATCGCGCATGCGCATCCGGCGCAAGGCAGCCAGCCCGGCCATCGCCGAGATCGACGCCGAGATCTCCGACGTGCGGACCGACAAGACCGAAGCCGTGCAGGCCCAGCAGTTCGAGCGGGCGGCCCAGCTGCGCGACCGCGAACGCAGCCTCATCGCCGACCGGGCCGCCAAGGAGTCCGAACTGCGTCAGGCCGGCGAAGCCGTCGATTGGGTCATCGACGAAGAAGAGATCGCCGAGGTCCTCGCCCAGTGGACCGGTATCCCCGTGCATCGGCTGACCGAAGAAGAGACGGCACGGCTCGTCAACATGGAAGCCGAACTCCACAAGCGGATCATCGGCCAGGAAGACGCCATCTCGGCCGTCAGTCGGGCCATCCGGAGGACGCGGGCGGGCCTCAAGGACCCGAAACGTCCGGCCGGTTCCTTCATCTTCTTGGGCCCATCGGGCGTGGGCAAGACCGAGACCGCCAAGACGCTCGCCGACTTCTTGTTCGGTGACGAAACCGCACTCATCCAGCTCGACATGTCCGAGTACATGGACAAGCACACGGTGAGCCGCCTCGTCGGCTCGCCCCCCGGGTACGTCGGGTATGACGAGGGTGGCCAGCTGACTGAGGCCGTTCGCCGCAAGCCGTTCTCCGTGGTGCTGTTCGACGAGGTCGAGAAGGCCCATCCGGACGTCTTCAACACCTTGCTGCAGATTCTCGAAGATGGTCGCCTGACCGATGCGCAAGGCCGAACGGTCGATTTCAAGAACACGGTCATCATCATGACGTCCAACCTCGGGACCCGCGACATGCGCAAGAAGTCGATCGGCTTCGCCGCCGACTCCGAGGAACTGACGTACGAGAAGATGAAAGAGAAGGTCACCGAGGAACTAAAGGGCCACTTCCGGCCGGAGTTCCTGAACCGCATCGACGAGATCATCGTGTACCACGAGCTGACACTGGACGAGGTCAAGGAGATCGTCGACCTCATGCTGGTCCGGGTCACGTCGCAGCTGGGCTCGCAAGGTCTCGACCTGGTGCTCACCGACAGCGCCAAGGAGTTCCTCGCCACGACGGGGTACGACCCGGAGATGGGAGCCCGTCCGCTGCGCCGGTCGATCCAGCGGATGCTGGAAGACCAGCTCTCCGAGAAGGTGCTCATGGGCGACTTCAAGGCCGGTACGACGGTGGTCGTGGATCTCGACGAGGAGAACCGCGAGCTGACCTTCGAGTCGTTCGCGTCTCCGGACGTGCCACCGGTCGAACTCGCCGACTCCTGATTGGAGCGGCCGAGGCGGGCCGGTAACCTGCCGCCCTCATGAAACGGGCCGTCACCGTCGTCACCGTCCTCAGCGCGACCTATGTGGCCGCCCAGATGATGGCGGACATCGCCTCGCTGCGGATCGTCACGGTGGCCGGCTTCTCGATGGACGCCGGCACCCTCGTGTACCCGTTCACGTTCACGATCCGCGACCTCGTCCACAAGGTGGCCGGAAAACGGGTGGCCCGACTGCTCATCGTCTCGGCTGCGGCCATCAATCTGCTGATGGCCGGGCTGTTCTGGGTGGTGGCCGGCCTCACGCCCGACCTCGAAGTGGGACAGCAACTCGAGTTCGGTGTCGTCTTGGCGCCTGTCTGGCGGATCGTCTTCGCCTCCATCATCGCCGAGGTGGTGGCCGAACTGATCGACACCGAGGTCTACGCGGCGTGGGTGCGGCGTCTCGGCCGGCGCCTGCAGTGGGGACGGGTCCTGGTCTCGAACGCGGTGTCCGTTCCGCTCGACTCGGCGATCTTCGTGTCCATCGCCTTCCTGGGCGTACTCCCCAATCCGGTCGTGTGGGCCGTGTTCTGGAGCAACGTCCTCGTGAAGGGCCTCGTCACGGTTGCGTCGATTCCACTGATCTATGCCGTTCGTCCCACGAAGATCGAAGGGCTGTCGGACGATGGTGAGTTTCGGGAGCCGGCACCGCTCGGCGGCTGAATGCCCGCTCGGATCGATCTAGACTTGCCTCGGTCGGCACGAACGCCGACAGATTCAGGAGGCAAACTCAGATGAGGAATCGGAAGTTTCGCACGCTGTTCGCGGCGCTCATGGCACTCACGTTGGTGCTCGCGGCATGCGGCGGCGACACCGCCGGCGACGGCGACAAGAAGGTCTGCCAGGTGACCGACACCGGCGGCGTCGACGACAAGACGTTCAACCAGACCGCCTACGCGGGTGCGACGCGCTTCGCCGCCGACAACGACGGCTGGGAAGCCAAGGTGCTCGAGTCGCAGGCCGAAACGGATTACGAGACGAACATCAACTCGTTCATCGACGAGGGTTGTGACCTGATCGTGACGGTCGGCTTCCTGCTCGACGCGGCCACGGCGGCTGCGGCGGACGCCAACCCCGATCAGAACTTCACGATCGTCGACTTCGCGTACGACCCGGTGAAGCCCAACGTCCTCGGACTGGTCTACAACACCGATGAAGCTGCGTTCCTGGCGGGCTATCTGGCCGCCGGCATGACGGAGACCGGCAAGGTCGGCACCTTCGGCGGCATCAACATTCCGCCGGTGACGATCTTCATGAACGGCTTCTGGTACGGCGTCGACCGCTACAACCAGGACAACGGCACGAGCGTCGAAGTTCTGGGCTGGGATCCGATGAACCCGGATGCGGGCCTGTTCACCGGCAACTTCGAGAGCCTCGATGACGGCCGCTCGTTCGCCCAGAACCTGGTCGACGAAGGCGCCGACATCGTGATGCCGGTCGCAGGGCCGGTGGGCCTCGGATCGGCGGCGCTGGCTGCCGAACTCGGCACCGACACGCTGAAGATCATCGGCGTCGACACCGACGCCTACGTCGCCGACGAGCAGAACCAGAGCGTCTACCTGACGTCCGTCCTCAAGAAGATGGACAACACGGTGTACGACGCCGCTCAGCAGGTCGCCGATGGCACGTTCGAAGGTGGTCTCATCGTCGGTACGCTCGCCAACGACGGCGTTGGCCTGGCCCCGTATCACGACTTCGACAGCGCCATTCCGCAGGACCTGAAGGACGCGATCGAGTCCCTCAAGGCCGGAATCATCGACGGGTCTGTCAGCGTCAGCGGCTGATCGGCACGTTCGTCGAGATGGTTTGGAGGGGCCTTCGGGCCCCTCCAACGCGTGTCGCGGATGATCGTGGTGGTCTAGGCTGACCGGGCGTCGAGAGGGTGGTCGCCGGGTGCGGTTGGAACTGAGGGACATCACCAAACGGTTTCCCGGTGTGCTGGCCAACGACCAGGTGAGTCTCGACGTCCAGTCCGGAGAGATCCTCGCCCTTCTCGGAGAGAACGGCGCCGGAAAGAGCACGCTCATGAACGTCCTGTACGGCCTCTACTCGGCCGACGAGGGCGAGATCCTCATCGATGGCGTCCCGCAGATGTTCCACGGTCCCGGCGACGCCATCGCCGCCGGCATCGGCATGGTGCATCAGCACTTCATGCTCGTTCCCGTGTTCGACGTGGCCGAGAACGTCATCTTGGGTGTGGAACCGACCAATGCGGCCGGGGTCATCGACATGGACGAGGCGCGCCGCGAAGTCCGGGAGATCTCTGCCCGGTACGGGCTGGAGGTCGATCCGCGGGCGATCATCGAGGATCTGCCCGTGGGGATCCAGCAACGCGTCGAGATCATCAAGGTCTTGTTCCGCGAAGCCGAGGTGCTCGTGTTCGACGAGCCCACCGCCGTGCTCACGCCGCAAGAGGTCGACGAGTTCTTCGGCATCCTGCGAGGCCTCCGAGACGCCGGCAAGGCGATCATCTTCATCACGCACAAGCTGAAGGAGGTGCTCGAGATCGCCGATCGCATCGCGGTGCTGCGGCGCGGCAAGATCGTCGGATCCGCCGATCCCAAGGCGACGAACAAGGAAGAACTGGCGGAGATGATGGTGGGCCGCCCCGTCGAGCTCACCGTCGACAAGACGCCGGCTCAGCCGCGCGATGTCGTTCTCGAAGTGCGGGAACTGGTCGTGCTCGACGACCGGAACCACCATGCCGTCGACGGGGTCACGTTCGAGGTCAAGGCCGGAGAGATCGTCGGTGTGGCTGGTGTGCAAGGAAACGGTCAGACCGAACTCGTCGAGGCGCTCACGGGCCTCTCGACCGTCCTGTCCGGAAGCGTTCGTCTCAAAGGCGTCGAGGTCACTCACGCCACGCCGCGCCAGATCCACGAACAGGCCGTCGCCCACATCCCCGAGGACCGGCAGCGGTCCGGTCTGGTGCTGTCGTTCACCGTCGCCGAGAACATGGTGCTCGACGCGTACTACCACGAGCCCTATTCGAGGGGCGTCCGGATGGACTGGGACGCCACCCGGCAGGTGGCGTCCCAGCTCGTACAGGAGTACGACGTACGAACCCCCGGGATCGAGGTGCGCGTCGGCGATCTCTCGGGCGGCAATCAGCAGAAGGTCATCGTCGCTCGGGAGTTCTCGCGCGACGTCGATTTGGTCGTGGCGAGTCAGCCGACCCGCGGCCTCGACGTGGGATCCATCGAGTACATCCATGAGCGGATCGTCCAAGAGCGCGACGAGGGCGCCGCCATTCTCATCGTTTCCACCGAGCTGGACGAGATCCTGGCGCTCGCCGATCGGGTGCTCGTGATGTTCCGCGGCAAGATCGTCGCAGAAAAGCGTGGTTCGGAGACCAATGCCACGGAACTGGGTCTCTACATGGCCGGGGTCACGGACTGATGGCCGACGAACGCCCTCCTTCCAACGGCCGAGACCGGCTGACGACCGCGGTTCTGTCGGAGATGACGGGGCGCGGCCTCGACTGGAAGGCGATTCTCCTCGTCCCGGCGCTGGCGGTCCTGACGGCGCTCCTCATCGGTGGCCTCATCATCTTCCTGTCGGGTGAGAGCATCGGCACGGTCATGGACGCCTACGGCGGTCTGGCGCGCGGCTCGTTCGGCTCTGTCCGCGCCGTATCGGAAACGCTGACGAACGCCGCGCCGCTCATCCTGGCCGGTCTGGCCGTGGGCATCGGCTTCCAAGCCGGCCTGTTCAACATCGGCGGCGAGGGCCAGATCCTCATCGGCGGCATGACCGCATTGGCCGCCGGCATCTCGTTCTCCTGGATGCCCATCTTCATTCATCTGCCGCTGGCGCTGCTGGCCGGCATCATCGGCGGAGCGGTGTGGGGAGGCGTGCCGGGCTGGCTGCGCGCCCAGACCGGCGCTCATGAGGTCATCACCACGATCATGTTCAACCAGATCGCCATCCGGCTCGTGGACTATCTGCTGAAGACCACGTTCTATCAGGCCGAGGGCAGGACGGATCCGGTCTCTGCCACCGTGCTCGAATCCGCCCGCCTCCCGCGGCTGCTCGAGTGGGTCGATCCCCGGCTGCGGGTCAACGCGGGCATCATCGTTGCGATTCTCTTCGCCTGGTTCATCCACTGGCTGCTGTACAAGTCGACGATCGGCTACGAGTTCCGAGCCGTGGGGGCCAATCCGGACGCCGCCAAATACGGCGGGATGCGCGTGGGTCTCACCTATGTCCTCGTGATGGCGGTCGCCGGCGCGGCCGCCGGGCTGGGTGGGGCCAACCAGGTGCTCGGCGTCCTCGGCCGGGCGACGCCCGGCTTTTCGGCGAACATCGGATTCGAC
>JBFKPQ010000152.1:0-5843 GCA_041628225.1 Acidimicrobiia bacterium
CCTCGGAGCACTCTCACGGCAACACCACCTCCGGGACCAGTCGGGTCCCGGCGCAACGGTACACGGCCAGCAGCCGGCCGGTACCGTCGAGCATGCGGTACAGGGCGCCGTCGGTGCCGTCGGCCGTGATCGACGCTCCGTTGCCGACCAGACGCCCCTCCTCGAGGGCACAGCGATACGCCGGCAGGTACGCCAGCGCGTCGGCCGGATCCAAGAGCTGAGTGCGCCAGTCGGCGGCGGACTCGAGAGCAGCGATCGTCACGGCCTGTCCGACGCTCAGCGAGCCATTGGCAGTGCGTCGAAGCTCGGTGAGGTGGGCGCGTCCTCCGAGCGCCCGCGCCAAGTCGTCACCGAGCACCCTGATATAGGTGCCGGTGCCGCACCGCACCCGCAAGTCCGCTTCGGCGAAGGATCCGGGTCGCACGTCGAGGACGTCGATGGATTCGACGTGCACCCGGCGGGGCTTTCGTTCGATCTCCACCCCTTGGCGCGCCAACTCGTGCAACCTCCTGCCGTCGACCTTGATGGCCGACACCATCGGCGGGACCTGGTCGATCGTTCCGATGTGTGCGGCGGCGACCTGTTCGAGCTCCGAACGGGTGACGGTCATCGGCCGGCGCTCGGTCTCCGTTCCATCGGCATCGAGGGTGTCGGTGGCGATGCCGAACCGAACCGTGGTCAGGTATTCCTTCGTCTGACCCTGTATGAAGCGAAGCAATTTGGTGGCAGCTCCGACCCCGAGCACGAGGAGCCCGGTCGCCATCGGATCGAGGGTTCCGGCATGGCCGATCTTGCGAATCGACGTGATACGGCGAGCCTTGGCCACCACATCGTGCGAGGTCCACCCCTTCGGCTTGTCAACGAGGATGAACCCGCGCGGCACCTCACTCCTCTTCGTCGTGGATGTGGCGGAGCACTTCGGCGATGCGGGCGCCGCGTTCGATCGACTGGTCGACCTCGAACCGCAGGGACGGCGTGTATTTCATGCGAACGTGCGAACCCAGCACCCGGCTGACACGTGGCGCAGCGGCATCGAGCGCAGCCTGGGTTCCGGCGACTTGCTCCGGACTTCCGATCACGGAGTAGAACACCGTCGCGGTGCGCAAGTTGGGAGCCGTGTCCACCCCGGTGATGGTCACGAAACCGAGACGAGGGTCTTTGAGCTCCTCGACCTCTTCGGCGATGACCTCACGCAGGATGGAATTCACTCTTCGCATGCGTTCGGTCATGTCATCCTCGCGGATCCTCGACGTAGGACACGGACGTCGCCACCACCTCGACGTCGATGCGGCGATCGACGAGGTCGACGGTAGACGCGATGATCGATTCGAGCGTGGCCGAGTCGGCTCCCACGACAGCTGCCACCAGGGTCGACAGCTGCCAGGTGTTCTGATGCTCGGCTTCGGCGACCGCGATGGGCAGATCGTTGCGCAGGGCGGCCACCAGCGGCCCGAGCACCGTCCGTTTCTCCTTCAGCGACTGCGACCCGGGAATGCGCAACTCCAGGATCACGGCCGCGGCATGCACCGCCATGATCGTTACTGGCGGGCGACTTCGCGGATCGCGAAGGCTTCGATGACATCGCCTTCTTTGATGTCGTTGTAGCCGTCGATACCGATACCGCACTCGAAGCCGGATTGCACCTCGCGCACGTCGTCCTTGAACCGCCGGAGGGATCCGATGGTCCCGGTGTGGACGACCACGCCCGACCGCAACAACCGGACCTTGGCGCCGCGCAGCATCGTTCCCTCGATCACGTACGAGCCGGCGATGTTGCCGGCACGCGGGACCTTGAACACCTCGCGTACCTCGGCCGAGCCGAGCACCTGCTCGACTTCTTCCGGTGCCAGCCTGCCGACCAACATCGCCTCGATGTCGTCGAGCATCTCGTAGATGATCTGATAGGTCCGGATCTCGATGCCCTTGTCCTCTGCGGACCGCCGCGCTTTCGAATCCGGGCGGACGTTGAACCCGAACACCACGGCTTCCGTGACCTCGGCCAGACTCACGTCGTTCTCCGTGATCCCACCGACCGAACCGTGCACGATCGAGATCGTTCCACCCTCGCGGGTGATCTTGGCGATCGACTCGCGGATCGCCTCGAGCGAGCCGTGCGCATCGGTCTTGACGATGAGCCGGAGTTCGGCGTCGTCGGCCGTCTTCAACTGCTCCAGCAGCTGTGCCAGCCGCTCGCGCGCCGTCGGAATCACCTGTTCGGCTGTTTTCAGTTCCTCGGCGGTCTTGGCCGCCTGGTTCCGGGCATCACGCTCGTTCCTCATGACGTCGAACGGATCACCAGCCGTGGGTACGTCGGACCAGCCCATGATGAGGACGGGCGTCGACGGTCCGGCCGACTTGAGCCGTTCGCCGGCGTGATCGAGCATGGCTCGGACCCGGCCCGACACGGGGCCTGCCACCAGGGCGTCGCCCTGCTTCAGGGTGCCGCGTTGAACGATGACGGTGGCCACCGGGCCGCGGCCCACGTCGAGTTGACTCTCGACGATGGTCCCGGCCGCCTTGGGCTTGGGATTCCCCTTGAATTCCTCGACCTGTGCGACGAGGTCGATCACCTCGAGGAGGTCGTCGACACCGTCGCCGGAGATGGCAGAGATCTCGACAGTCGGAATCTCACCGCCGAGTTCCTCGGCGATGAGGCCGTATTCGGTGAGTTGGGCCCGCACCGTGGCCGGGTCCGCACCCGGGAGGTCCATCTTGTTGATGGCGACGATGATCGGCACGTCGGCAGCCTTGGCGTGGCTGATCGCCTCCTGGGTCTGCGGCATGATGCCGTCGTCGGCGGCCACCACGAGCACCACGATGTCGGTCAGCTCGGCGCCGCGCGCCCGCAGCGCCGTGAAGGCCTCGTGGCCCGGGGTGTCGAGGAACGTGATCAGTGACCCGTTCTTGTCGACCTGATAGGCGCCGATGTGTTGCGTGATGCCGCCGTGCTCGCCTTCTACGACGCTCGTCGACCGGATGTAGTCGAGCAGGGTGGTCTTGCCGTGATCCACGTGGCCCATGACGGTGACGACGGGCGGCCGCGCCACGAGATCCGCCTCGGCGTCGTCGAAGGTTCGCTTCTCCTTGACGGCCGACGAGGGTTCGGGGGTCTCGATCTCGAACTCGTAGCCGAACGACTCGCCGAGCAGCTCGAGGGCTTCGTCGGGAATCGGAGCGTTGAGGCCGACCACCTCGCCCATCTGGATGAGTGCCGCGACGACGTCGGTCCCGGGTTCGTCGATGAGCGAACCGAGCTCCTGGGGGCTGATGCCCGCCTCGACGGTGATGGGGACGAGTTCGGCCGGTTCGGTTTCCTCATCCGCGGCGGTGTCGTCGGCTGCGTCACCGGACACTTCGTCGGAGTCGGCCGGTTCGTCGGCCGGTTCGTCGGCCGGTTCGTCGGCCGACTCGTCGGCTGGTTCGTCGGTGACCGCAGGTGCCTCGACCGGCTCGGGGACCGATGCGGGCTGCGGCTCGGGTTCGGGAGCCGACGCGGAGGCCGGACCCCCGGCGAGGTGCGCCCGCACCTGGTCGGCTTCGGCCGGCTCGAGACCGGACGAGGCCGTCTTGACGGCGAAGCCGAGGGCTTGGGCCGCCTCGAGTGCCTGTTTGGATTCGACGCCTAGATCACGCGCCAGTTCATAGATTCGTACTTTCGCCACGGGCGATCGCTACTCCTCTTCGTCGGTTTCGACCGTCTCCGGGGCCGCCTCGGGAGCCTCTTCGGCTGGGGCGTCCGTGACGGGTGGAGCGGCCGTCTCGGCCACGGCCTCCGCCTCGCCGTCCTCGGCTTCGGACGGGGCGGCTGCCGCTACTGCTTCTTCGGGTTCTTCGGGTTGCGGCGGCTGGTCGGACTGGATGTCGACGCGGTAGCCGGACAGGCGGGCCGCCAGGCGGGCGTTCTGGCCTTCCTTGCCGATCGCCAGCGACAGTTGATGCTCGGCGACGATCACGGTGGCGGTCATCGTCTCTTCGTCGATGCGGACTTCCTGCACACGGGCCGGGCCGAGCGCCTCGGCGATGAACTGCGACGTGTCTTCTCGAAACTCCACCACATCGACCTTTTCACCGCGGAGCTCGTTGACGACCTGGCGGACGCGCGAGCCACGCGCACCCACGCAGGCGCCCTTCGGATCGACCGAGGGGTCGTTGGAACGCACCGCGATCTTGGTCCGATGCCCGGGCTCTCGGGCGATGGCCGCGATCTCGATCGTGCCGTCCATGAGTTCGGGAACCTCGAGGTCGAGCAGTCTGCGCACGAAATCGGGATGGGATCGGCTGACGACGATCTGCGGGCCCTTCGGCTCGTTGCGCACTTCGAGGATGATCGCCTTGACCCGGTTGCCGCGATCCAGTCGCTCATACGGGATCTGCTCGGACCGAGGCATCATCGCCTCTGCGTCACCGAGATCCAAGATGGCGTATCGATGGTCCACTTGCTGGACGATGCCGGTCACCAGATCGCCTTCGCGGCCTTCGTACAGGTCATAGACCTGGTCGCGTTTGGCTTCGCGCAGCCGTTGCGCGATGACCTGCTTGGCGGTCTGCGCGGCGATGCGTCCGAAATCGTCCGGGGTGTCTTCCCACTCGTCGATGACGTTGCCGTCCTCATCGAGTTCTTGGGCGTACACGACGATGTCGCCGGTGTCCGAGTCGATGACGACGCGCGCTTCCTCGGCAGCACCCGGGCTGCGCTTGTAAGCAGATACGAGAGCGTTGGCGAGGGCGTCCAGAATGGTTTCGACCGAGACGCCGCGCTCGCGCCCGAGCACCTCGAGCGCCTCCATGACCTGCGCATCCATTCGCATCGGTGCGACCTCCTACTTCTTGCCTGGTTTCGTCGGGGCTTTCCATTCGTACACGGTGCGTCCCGAGGTGACGTCGCCGTAGTCGATCACACGCCGTGTGTCCCCGACAGTGATCGTGAAGCTGCGCTCATCGGCGGCGACCAGCGTCCCGTCGTGCCGTCGTTGGCCATCGACCTCGGATCGCGTCTTCACGGTGACGGGCCGCCCGATGGACTTCTGGAAATGCTGAGGACGTCGGAGCTTCCGCTCTAGTCCCGGTGAACTCACTTCGAGCGTGTACGGGTCGGAGAACGAGGTGTGTTCGTCGAGCAGGCGCGAGATGCCACGCGTCAGGTCTCCGATCGTGTCGAGATCGACACCATCGGGGTGGTCGACGGTGACGCGTACGATCCGGCGGCCTCCGCCGCCCAAAACCTCCAGATCGTCGAGTTCGATGCGTTCCGCCTCGACATACGCTGCCAGCACGTTCCACAACTCCTCGGGAGCGTCAGACACGCTCCACCTCCACTCACAAGAAGAAGTGGGCAGGGCGCCCACTTCTTCGTAGCGTCCAAGATGTACGGGCAGATTGTAACAGACGTTCTCGCGGTCTCGACCGGGCCCGAAGCGGCGCGATCAGGCGTTTCGGGCCGAAACGACTCGCTCGGCGACCCACGCGACGACGTCGAGGAGCGCCACCTCGGTCCGATCGGCGGCGCGACGCTCCGTTACTTCCACTAGACCGTCGGCAAGTCCACGAGGACCCAGCGTGATGCGGTAGGGAATGCCCACGAGCTCGGCGTCCGCGAACTTGACGCCCGGCCGCTCGACACGGTCGTCGAGGATGACCTCCACCCCCGCCTCCTCGAGATCGATGGCCAATCGCTCGGCGGCGGCCGCCGTCTCGGCGTCATCGGCGCGGATCACGGTGATCACGACTTCGTACGGAGCCACCGAAACCGGCCAGATCATGCCGGCATCGTCGTGCGACGACTCGACGACGGCGGCCATGGTCCGCTCGACGCCGATGCCGTAGCAACCCATGAACATCGCTCG